>NZ_JBFUBR010000098.1:0-350 GCF_056405655.1 Pseudomonas sp. P1_F7 | reverse complement strand
GTCTTGACCACAACAGTACCGGTGGTTTGGCCCGCGTCGATGGTAATGACCGAGCCGTTGCTCAAGGTCACGGTTATCGGCGTGCCGGCCGGGTTGCTCAGGGTCGCGGTGTAGGTGATCTGCCCGCCTTCGGTGATGGTATTGCCGGCCGTCAGGGTGACTGTGGTGGTGTCGACGGTATCGGTAATGGTGGTCACGGCCGGCGTGGTGTTGGGCACCAGGTTTTCGAAGTTGCCGCCGGTGGTGCCGGTGATGGTGGTGCTGACGGTGCTGCCGTTTACATAAACGTCATTGGCCGGGGTCTCGACCACGACCTGACACTTATACACAACTCCGACCCAACTCCGACC
>NZ_JBFUBR010000097.1:0-358 GCF_056405655.1 Pseudomonas sp. P1_F7 | reverse complement strand
GTCACAGTTACTGGCGAGCCAGTCACAGCGGCACCAACGGTGGCGGTGTAGACAACGGTTCCGCCTTCCGCGGCCGAGCCGGTGGCGGTCAGTTTCACGGTAGTGGTATCGATGGTGTCGGTGACGTTGGTCACCGCCGGCACGTTGCTCGACACCAGGTTCTCGAAGTTGCCACCGGTGGCGTTGCTGATCGTGGCCTGAACGGTGCTGGCGTCTTTGTAGACGTCGTCGGACGGCGCGGCAACGGTCGCGGTGCCGGTGGTTTTCCCGGCCTCGATGGTGATTACGGCGCCGTTCGACAGGGTCACGGTCACTGGCGAACCGGCGGCGTTGGTCAGGGTGGCGGTGTAGACGATCG
>NZ_JBFUBR010000096.1:0-371 GCF_056405655.1 Pseudomonas sp. P1_F7 | reverse complement strand
TCGGAGCGCGAGGCGCCTTTGACACTCCAGCGGGTTTCCACGGTCTTGGCCAGCTGGCACTGCGGGCTCTGGTTGCTGAACGGCAGGTCGAGGTTGTCGTCGGCGTAGTAGGTGGTGAACACCTGATGGACGTTGTCGCCCTGAGTGGTCTTTTCTTCGGTCAGCAGGTGGAAGCGGTTGAAGGTGCGTTCGATGCGGCGCACCTCGACACCGTCGGCATAATGGGTTTCGGTGGTGCCGTAGCGATAGCGCTCGGTGATTTTGTAGAGGTTGTCCAGGCCATCGTCGCTCCAACTGATGCTGGCGCCGTTGCCGACAAAGTTGTGACTGCTGCCAGGCAGGTTGCTGTTGTCGTAGCTGTAGCGCATCTC
>NZ_JBFUBR010000095.1:0-371 GCF_056405655.1 Pseudomonas sp. P1_F7 | reverse complement strand
GAGATGCGCTACAGCTACGACAACAGCAACCTGCCTGGCAGCAGTCACAACTTTGTCGGCAACGGCGCCAGCATCAGTTGGAGCGACGATGGCCTGGACAACCTCTACAAAATCACCGAGCGCTATCGCTACGGCACCACCGAAACCCACTATGTCGACGACGTGGCGGTGCGCAGCATCGAGCGCACCTTCAATCGCTTCCACCTGCTGACCGAGGAAAAAACCACTCAGGGCGACAACGTCCATCAGGTGTTCACCACCTACTACGCCGACGACAACCTCGACCTGCCGTTCAGCAACCAGAGCCCGCAGTGCCAGCTGGCCAAGACCGTGGAAACCCGCTGGAGTGTCAAAGGCGCCTCGCGCTCCGA
>NZ_JBFUBR010000094.1:0-376 GCF_056405655.1 Pseudomonas sp. P1_F7 | reverse complement strand
TCGCGAGCAAGCTCGCTCCCACAGTAATTTGGGTGGTTCGCAGATTTTGCGTACAGCCGCTGAACCTGTGGGAGCGAGCTTGCTCGCGAAGGCGGAGTGTCAGGCGACACCGATGCTGAATGTGCTGGCCTCTTCGCGAGCAAGCTCGCTCCCACAGTAATTTGGGTGGTTCGCAGATTTTGTGTTCAAACCACTGAACCTGTGGGAGCGAGCTTGCTCGCGAAGGCGGAGTGTCAGGCGACATCGATGTTGAATGTGCTGGCCTCTTCGCGAGCAAGCTCGCTCCCACAGTAATTTGGGTGGTTCGCAGATTTTGCGTACAGCCGCTGAACCTGTGGGAGCGAGCTTGCTCGCGAAGGCGGAGTGTCAGGCGACA
>NZ_JBFUBR010000093.1:0-410 GCF_056405655.1 Pseudomonas sp. P1_F7 | reverse complement strand
TCCGGAGTATCGGTGACGGTAGTGCTGACCGGGGTTTTATCGGCCACCAGGTTCTCGTAGTTACCGCCGCTGACGTCGGTGATCGAGTTGGTCAGCGGGGCGTGACCAGCCAGCACGTCGTTCGGCGCGCTGGTGGTGATGGTGCCGGTGGTGTGACCGACGGCGATGGTGATGCTCTGGCCGTTGGCCAAGGTCACGACGACAGGCGAACCGGTGACGGCGGCACCAACGGTGGCGGTGTAGGTGACGGTGCCACCCTCGGCCGCGGTTTCGCTCGCGGTCAGTTTCACCGTCGAGGTRTCGATGGTGTCGGTCACTTCCGTCACCGCCGGTACGYTGCTCGGCACCAGGTTTTCGAAATCGCCGCCGGTGGCGGTGGAAATGGTCGCTTCGACTTTGCCAGCATCTTT
>NZ_JBFUBR010000092.1:0-415 GCF_056405655.1 Pseudomonas sp. P1_F7 | reverse complement strand
GGCGACCGAACTTGTAGCGCTCAGGCTGAGGTTGGTGGTGTCGATGGTGTCGGTGACGGTGGTGCTGACCGGGTTTTTGTCGGCGACCAGGTTCTCGTAATTGCCGCCGCTGACGTCGGTGATCGAGTTGGTCAACGGCGCATGGCCGGTCAACACGTCGTTCGGCGCGGGGGTGCTCACGCTGCCGGTAGTTTCGCCGACCGCGATGGTGATGCTCTGGCCGTTGGCCAACGTCACGACGACAGGCGAACCGGTGACGGCGGCACCGACGGTGGCGGTGTAGGTGACAGTGCCGCCTTCAGCYGCGGTTTCAGTCGCGGTCAGCTTCACGGTGGTGGTGTCGATGGTGTCAGTGACGTTGGTCACCGCCGGCACGTTGCTTGGCACCAGGTTCTCGAAGTCGCCGCCGGTGGCG
>NZ_JBFUBR010000091.1:0-431 GCF_056405655.1 Pseudomonas sp. P1_F7 | reverse complement strand
AAACCGGTGATGGTCAGGGTGCTGCCCAGCGGCGTGGTGATCGATTGCGGGAACCCGGCGGCCACGCCGCCGCTGACCACGGCAATACCGCCGACGGTCAGGGTCGTCACACCGTCGAGCGCGGTGACGGTGAAAGTGCCGTTCTGGGTCAGGGCCGACGTGTTGGGGCTGCTGCCGTCGCTCAGGTTTTTTTCGTAAACCGTCAGCTCACCGCCATACACGTCGAGGCCGTTGAGGGTCACCGTATCGTCGTTGTTGTAGACGTTCAGCACCAGGTTGGCGGTGCGGCTGTCGCCGTCCGAATCGGTGATGGTGTAGGTGAAGGATTCGGTGCTGCTGCCACCGCCGTGCAACGCCTTGAAGTCGGCATCGCTGGTGTTCAGGGTGTAGGTGTAAGTGCCGTTGGCGTTGAGTACCAGGGTGCCGTAAGT
>NZ_JBFUBR010000090.1:0-458 GCF_056405655.1 Pseudomonas sp. P1_F7 | reverse complement strand
TTGGCATTTACCGTCACGCTATAGGACGATTTCACCTCGAAATTGGGCGATGCGCCGACATAGCGCAGTTCGTTGCCGACTATCGCAAACGAAGCAGCATCGGCCCCACTCAGGCTGAGCGTTTCTGAACCCAATGCATCGTCGGTAATGGCGATATCGGCAACCTTGATACCCGCACCAACCACGACGTTTTCATTGATCGCTGTCGTGGTGTTGCTGAAGCTGACAGCCGTGGGTGCTTCGTTGACGTCGTTAATATTGAGCGTGAAATTCTGCGAAGCATCTGGATTGCCACCGACCGTCGGGTCATTGGCATTTACCGTCACGCTATAGGACGATTTCACCTCGAAATTGGGCGATGCGCCGACATAGCGCAGTTCGTTGCCGACTATCGCAAACGAAGCAGCATCGGCCCCACTCAGGCTGAGCGTTTCTGAACCCAGTGCATCCAATGCATC
>NZ_JBFUBR010000089.1:0-463 GCF_056405655.1 Pseudomonas sp. P1_F7 | reverse complement strand
CGGTAACTACGAGAACCTGGTGGCCGATAAAACCCCGGTCAGCACTACCGTCACCGATACTCCGGATACCACCAATTTGTCGCTGAGCGCGACGGATGCCGTGGCCGAAGGCGGCTCGATTGTTTACACCGCGACCCTGACCAACGCCGCCGGTTCGCCGGTCACCGTGACCCTGAGCAACGGCGCGGTGATCAATATCGAGGCCGGCAAGACCACCGGCACCGTAAGCGTTGCGGCCCCGTCCGACGACGTCTACAAAGACGCCGGCAAAGTCGAAGCGACCATTTCCACCGCCACCGGCGGCGATTTCGAAAACCTGGTGCCGAGCAACGCTCCAGCGGTGACGGAAGTGACCGACACCATCGACACCACTACCGTGAAGCTTTCCGCGACTGAAACCGCGGCCGAGGGTGGCACCGTCACCTACACCGCCACCGTTGGTGCCGCTGTGACTGGCTCGCCC
>NZ_JBFUBR010000088.1:0-477 GCF_056405655.1 Pseudomonas sp. P1_F7 | reverse complement strand
GCGGTAACTACGAGAACCTGGTGGCCGATAAAACCCCGGTCAGCACTACCGTCACCGATACTCCGGATACCACCAATTTGTCGCTGAGCGCGACGGATGCCGTGGCCGAAGGCGGCTCGATTGTTTACACCGCGACCCTGACCAACGCCACCGGTTCGCCGGTGACCGTGACCCTGTCGAACGGCGCCGTAATCACCATCGACGCCGGCAAGACCACCGGCACCGTAAGCGTTGCGGCCCCGTCCGACGACGTCTACAAAGACGCCGGCACCGTTCAGGCCACGATCAGCAACGCCACCGGCGGCAGCTTCGAAAACCTGGTGCCAAGCAGCGTACCGGCGGTGACCAATGTCACTGACACCATCGACACCACCACCGTGAAGCTGACCGCGACTGAAACCGCGGCCGAGGGTGGCACTGTCACCTACACCGCCACCGTTGGTGCCGCCGTCACCGGTTCGCCTGTCGTCGTGACGT
>NZ_JBFUBR010000087.1:0-484 GCF_056405655.1 Pseudomonas sp. P1_F7 | reverse complement strand
GCGTGTCAGCCAATCGAAAAACGTCGTCGCCATCAAGGAAAGTTCCGGCGACATGGGCCAGGTGCATATGCTGGCCCGGCAGTTCCCCAACATCGCYTTGTCCTGCGGATGGGACGACCAGGCCCTCGAGTTTTTTGCYTGGGGCGCCCGCAGYTGGGTGTGCGCAGGTTCCAACTTCCTGCCCAAGGAACACGTYGCGCTTTATGAAGCCTGCGTGATCGAAAAGAACTTCGACAAAGGCCGTCAAATCATGTCKGCAATGATGCCGCTGATGAATGCCCTGGACGGTGGCAAGTTCGTGCAGTCGATCAAGTACGGCTGYGAAGTTGCCGGATTGAAAGTCGGTAACGTGCGCCTGCCATTGCAGCCACTTGAAGCGGACGAAAAGCAGAGYTTCGCGTCGGTCATTACTGAACTCAAACGTAACGTAGCCAACATTTCTTCGGGAGCCAGCCATGGGTGATCTTCTGAGCAAGGCCGAGTA
>NZ_JBFUBR010000086.1:0-488 GCF_056405655.1 Pseudomonas sp. P1_F7 | reverse complement strand
GCCGCGGTTTCGCTCGCGGTCAGTTTCACCGTCGAGGTGTCGATGGTGTCGGTCACTTCCGTCACCGCCGGTACGTTGCTCGGCACCAGGTTTTCGAAATCGCCGCCGGTGGCGGTGGAAATGGTCGCTTCGACTTTGCCAGCATCTTTGTACACGTCGTCTTTCGGCGCATCGACGGTCACCGAGCCAGTGGTTTTCCCGGCCTCAATCGTGATCACGGCACCGTTCGACAGGGTCACGGTCACCGGCGAGCCGGCGGTGTTGGTCAGGGTCGCGGTGTAGATGATCGAACCACCTTCGGCCACGGAACCGGTCGCGCTCAGCGACAAATTGGTGGTGTCCGGAGTATCGGTGACGGTAGTGCTGACCGGGGTTTTATCGGCCACCAGGTTCTCGTAGTTACCGCCGCTGACGTCGGTGATCGAGTTGGTCAGCGGGGCGTGACCAGCCAGCACGTCGTTCGGCGCGCTGGTGGTGATGGTGCCGGT
>NZ_JBFUBR010000085.1:0-490 GCF_056405655.1 Pseudomonas sp. P1_F7 | reverse complement strand
GCGCCGAACGCATCACCAACGAATACCGCGCCAAACTGGAAGCCGAAGGGCATCCGTGCAAACTGATTTTCGTCACCCCGGACTATTACGAAGAACGCCCGAAAGCCTGCATGAATGGCTGGGGCAGTATTTTTCTGACGGTCACGCCAGACGGAACCGCCCTGCCCTGTCACGGTGCCCGACAGATGCCGGTGCAGTTTCCCAACGTGCGCGACCACAGCATGCAGCACATCTGGTATGACTCGTTCGGCTTCAACCGCTTTCGTGGCTACGACTGGATGCCCGAGCCGTGCCGCTCCTGTGACGAGAAAGAAAAAGACTTCGGCGGCTGTCGCTGCCAGGCGTTCATGCTCACCGGCGATGCAAGCAACGCCGACCCGGTATGCAGCAAGTCGCCACAACATGGCGTGATCCTCAAGGCTCGCGAAGAAGCCGAGCACGCGACCCAGACCATCGACCAACTGGCCTTTCGCAATGAACGAAACTCACG
>NZ_JBFUBR010000084.1:0-502 GCF_056405655.1 Pseudomonas sp. P1_F7 | reverse complement strand
CGCTGAAGATGTTCAAAGTAATCTTGTGGTAAACCCAAGCTCAGCGCGATCCCGCCAATAAGCATTCGCGCGAGTGCCAATACAGAGGAATGGTAATCTTCGGCAACCTTYTCAAATTGCGGCAGTACAGACGGCATTTGATTAGGACCAAAAAATGGAGAGACCTCATCATAATGAGCTCCGCAATCAAAACACTCTTTGAAATCRCGGGTATTACCAGGATCGACGTTTTCCGCGTACATCGGTATATAACCACGTAGCGTGAGCCCGGAATTCACGACATTAAGCTTGTTCTTCTCCTCATAAGGAAGCTTGAAAAAACTTTTGGTAAGCGCATACATCTCATCTATTAACTGCTGGTTAATGCCATGGTTTTTTATATAAAAAAACCCCACCTTTTCGCATGCATCACCTATTTGGCTTGCCACCTTCAGCGGATTTTCGCCATTTATGAGCGACGATATATCTATGACTGGAATTTCAGCTATGACTGGAATTTCAG
>NZ_JBFUBR010000083.1:0-511 GCF_056405655.1 Pseudomonas sp. P1_F7 | reverse complement strand
GGTGATGCTCTGGCCGTTGGCCAACGTCACGACGACCGGCGAACCGGTGACGGCGGCACCGACGGTGGCGGTGTAGGTGACAGTGCCGCCTTCAGCCGCGGTTTCGGTGGCGCTGAGCTTCACGGTGGTGGTGTCGATGGTGTCAGTGACATTGGTCACCGCCGGTACGCTGCTTGGCACCAGGTTTTCGAAATCGCCGCCGGTAGCGGTGGAAATGCTGACTTCGACTTTGCCAGCATCTTTGTAGACGTCGTCTTTCGGCGCATCGACGGTCACGGTGCCGGTGGTCTTGCCGGCGTCGATGGTGATCACCGCGCCGTTCGACAGGGTCACGGTGACCGGCGAGCCGGCGGCGTTGGTCAGGGTCGCGGTGTAGGTGATCGAACCACCTTCGGCCACGGAACCGGTCGCGCTCAGCGACAAATTGGTGGTGTCCGGAGTATCGGTGACGGTAGTGCTGACCGGCGTCTTGTCGGCCACCAGATTTTCGTAATTACCGCCGCTGACGTCG
>NZ_JBFUBR010000082.1:0-513 GCF_056405655.1 Pseudomonas sp. P1_F7 | reverse complement strand
CCAGCATCTTTATAGACGTCGTCTTTCGGTGCATCGACGGTCACCGAGCCAGTGGTCTTGCCGGCCTCGATGGTGATCACGGCACCGTTCGACAGGGTCACGGTCACCGGCGAACCGGCGGTGTTGGTCAGGGTGGCGGTGTAGATGATCGAGCCACCCTCGGCGACCGAACTTGTAGCGCTCAGGCTGAGGTTGGTGGTGTCGACGGTGTCGGTCACGGTGGTGCTGACCGGGGTCTTGTCGGCCACCAGGTTTTCGTAGTTGCCGCCGCTGACGTCGGTGATCGAGTTGGTCAGCGGCGCATGGCCAGCCAACACGTCGTTCGGCGCGGGGGTGGTCACGCTGCCGGTRGTKTSGCCGACGGCGATGGTGATGCTCTGGCCGTTGGCCAACGTCACGACGACCGGCGAACCGGTGACGGCGGCACCGACGGTGGCGGTGTAGGTGACAGTGCCGCCTTCAGCCGCGGTTTCGGTGGCGCTGAGCTTCACGGTGGTGGTGTCGATGGTGTCA
>NZ_JBFUBR010000081.1:0-554 GCF_056405655.1 Pseudomonas sp. P1_F7 | reverse complement strand
ATCTATGACTGGAATTTCAGTGAAAGTTGTCTGTTTGCTAGCCAGTCGAATATCAAATAACTCTGTCACCTATGCTCTCCTTTCCGAAATATCAATAAGGCAGAAGATTAAGAAAGCACGACTGTGCCCTCTTCAATCCCACTGAATCACACCTGAACCATCACCTATAACACCCACTTTCACATCCGCCTCAACGAGTGCGGTTTGCCGCTGCGCGCACTTTCATCACGCCGCGGGCACTGACCGCTCAATGCGATGGAAGCCAGACGCGGACGAGTCAATTCAGTCCGGGTTTTGACGGATGTTAATCCTGGATTTTTTGGCACGCAAGCAAAATGTACACCTGTGTCATCTGTAATTGACATAGGTGTACATTTATCCTAATTTTAAGTCACCAAGCCTGACGAAGCCCACTTTGGAGCGCACCACGATGTCCAGCGATCCCTTGCTGCAACCCTATAAAATCAAGAATCTGACCCTCAGAAACCGGATCATGACCACCTCCCATGAACCGGCCTACCCTGTGGACGGCATGCCCAAGGATCTCTACCGCG
>NZ_JBFUBR010000080.1:0-562 GCF_056405655.1 Pseudomonas sp. P1_F7 | reverse complement strand
GCAACGCTCCAGCGGTGACGGAAGTGACCGACACCATCGACACCACTACCGTGAAGCTTTCCGCGACTGAAACCGCGGCCGAGGGTGGCACCGTCACCTACACCGCCACCGTYGGTGCCGCTGTGACTGGCTCGCCAGTAACTGTGACCCTGGCCAACGGCCAGASCATCACCATCGCGGTCGGCGAAACYACCGGCAGCGTGASCACCCCCGCGCCAAACGACGTGTTGACCGGCCATGCGCCGTTGACCAAYTCGATCACCGACGTCAGCGGCGGTAATTACGAAAATCTGGTGGCCGACAAGACGCCGGTTTCGACCACTGTCACCGACACCGTCGACACGACCAACCTCAGCCTGAGTGCTACAAACTCGGTCGCCGAGGGCGGCTCGATCGTCTACACCGCGACCCTGACCAACGCCGCCGGTTCGCCGGTGACCGTGACCCTGAGCAACGGCGCCGTGATCACCATCGACGCCGGGAAAACCACCGGCACCGTAAGCGTTGCGGCCCCGTCCGACGACGTGTACAAAGACGCCGGCACCGTTCAGGCCACGATCAG
>NZ_JBFUBR010000079.1:0-572 GCF_056405655.1 Pseudomonas sp. P1_F7 | reverse complement strand
TCACCACCAGCGCGCCGAACGACGTGCTGGCTGGTCACGCCCCGCTGACCAACTCGATCACCGACGTCAGCGGCGGTAACTACGAGAACCTGGTGGCCGATAAAACCCCGGTCAGCACTACCGTCACCGATACTCCGGATACCACCAATCTGTCACTCAGCGCGACCGATGCCGTGGCCGAAGGTGGTTCGATCATCTACACCGCCACCCTGACCAATCCGGCCGGGACACCGGTGACCGTGACCCTGAGCAACGGCGCCGTGATCACCATCGAGGCCGGCAAGACCACCGGCACCGTAAGCGTTGCGGCCCCGTCCGACGACGTCTATAAAGACGCCGGCACCGTTCAGGCCACGATCAGCAACGCCACCGGGGGCAATTTCGAAAACCTGGTGCCAAACACGGTTCCGGCGGTGACCAATATCACTGACACCATCGACACCACCACCGTGAAGCTCAGCGCCACCGAAACCGCGGCTGAAGGCGGCACTGTCACCTACACCGCCACCGTCGGTGCCGCCGTCACCGGTTCGCCGGTCGTCGTGACGTTGGCCAACGGCCAGAGCATCACC
>NZ_JBFUBR010000078.1:0-581 GCF_056405655.1 Pseudomonas sp. P1_F7 | reverse complement strand
GCTACGTCCTGATGCCGCCGCTCAAGGGCACGCCCCAGGACGCCAGCAGCGACTGGCTGGTGCTGACCGATGAAACCCTGTACCAGGTCGACGGCAGCCAGGAAACGCTGCTGCAACACAGCGCCTACCAGACCTTCAACGACCCCGACGATGGGCTGCTGCACGGCCGGCGCCAGCGGCAGGCGATCACCCTCAACGGCCTGACCACCACCACCGATTACGCCTACGAAAAGCTCAACAGCACCTTCGTCGGCGAAACCGTGCTGCAGACCACCGAGACCCTGACCGGTTTCGATCACGGCGTGGACGGCAAGCACACGCAAAAAACCATCACCCGCGAAGACTCGCTGCTGCACGGCCAGCCGCTGCTGACCCACGACGACAACGACGTGCGCATTCGCTACACCTACGATGCCTTGCAGCGGGTGTTGAGCGAAACCGTGGCCCCCGGCGATCCGCTGTACGAAGCCACGCGCAATTACCGTTACACCCTGACCAACGCCGATGGGCAACAGGCCAGCCAGATCGCCATCGACGTCAAGGGCGTGCAGACCCGCAGCCAGACCCGCAGCCTGTTCGAC
>NZ_JBFUBR010000077.1:0-617 GCF_056405655.1 Pseudomonas sp. P1_F7 | reverse complement strand
GTCAGTGACAGTGGTCGAAACCGGGGTCTTGTCGGCCACCAGATTTTCGTAATTACCGCCGCTGACGTCGGTGATCGARTTGGTCAACRGCGCATGGCCGGTCAACACGTCGTTTGGCGCGGGGGTGSTCACGCTGCCGGTRGTTTCGCCGACCGCGATGGTGATGCTCTGGCCGTTGGCCAGGGTCACGACGACCGGCGAACCGGTGACGGCCGCTCCAACCGTCGCGGTGTAGGTGACGGTGCCACCCTCGGCCGCGGTTTCAGTCGCGGTCAGCTTCACGGTGGTGGTGTCGATGGTGTCGGTCACTTCCGTCACCGCCGGTACGCTGCTCGGCACCAGGTTCTCGAAGTTGCCGCCGGTGGCGGTGGAAATGCTGACTTCGACTTTGCCAGCATCTTTGTAGACGTCGTCTTTTGGTGCATCGACAGTCACGGTGCCAGTGGTGTTACCGGCCTCGATATTGATCACCGCGCCGTTGCTCAGGGTCACGGTCACCGGCGAACCGGCGGTGTTGGTCAGGGTCGCGGTGTAGATGATCGAGCCACCCTCGGCGACCGARCTTGTRGCGCTCAGGCTGAGGTTGGTGGTGTCGATGGTGTCGGTGACGGTGGTGC
>NZ_JBFUBR010000076.1:0-625 GCF_056405655.1 Pseudomonas sp. P1_F7 | reverse complement strand
GCGGTTTCAGTCGCGGAAAGCTTCACGGTGGTGGTGTCGATGGTGTCGGTCACTTCCGTCACCGCTGGAGCGTTGCTCGGCACCAGGTTTTCGAAGCTGCCGCCGGTGGCGTTGCTGATCGTGGCCTGAACGGTGCCGGCGTCTTTGTAGACGTCGTCGGATGGGGCATCGACAGTCACGGTGCCGGTGGTGTTACCGGCATCGATGGTGATTACGGTGCCGTTCGACAGGGTCACGGTGACGGGCGAGCCGGCCGCATTGGTCAGGGTCGCGGTGTAGACGATCGAACCACCTTCGGCCACGGCACCGGTCGCGCTGAGTGACAGATTGGTGGTGTCGACGGTGTCAGTGACAGTGGTCGAAACCGGGGTCTTGTCGGCGACCAGGTTTTCGTAGTTGCCGCCGCTGACGTCGGTGATCGAGTTGGTCAGCGGCGCGTGACCAGTCAGCACGTCGTTCGGCGCGGGGGTGGTCACGCTGCCGGTGGTGTGGCCGACGGCGATGGTGATGCTCTGGCCGTTGGCCAACGTCACGACGACCGGCGAACCGGTGACGGCGGCACCGACGGTGGCGGTGTAGGTGACAGTGCCGCCTTCAGCCGCGGTTTCGGTGGCGCTGAGCTTCA
>NZ_JBFUBR010000075.1:0-634 GCF_056405655.1 Pseudomonas sp. P1_F7 | reverse complement strand
CGTAATTGCCGCCGCTGACGTCGGTGATCGAGTTGGTCAACGGCGCATGGCCGGTCAACACGTCGTTCGGCGCGGGGGTGCTCACGCTGCCGGTAGTTTCGCCGACCGCGATGGTGATGCTCTGGCCGTTGGCCAGGGTCACGACGACAGGCGAACCGGTGACGGCGGCACCAACCGTAGCGGTGTAGGTGACGGTGCCGCCCTCGGCCGCGGTTTCAGTCGCGGTCAGCTTCACGGTGGTGGTGTCGATGGTGTCGGTCACTTCCGTCACCGCCGGTACGCTGCTCGGCACCAGGTTTTCGAAATCGCCGCCGGTGGCGGTGGAAATGGTCGCTTCGACTTTGCCAGCATCTTTGTAGACGTCGTCTTTCGGCGCATCGACGGTCACGGTGCCGGTGGTTTTCCCGGCGTCGATGGTGATCACGGCGCCGTTGCTCAGGGTCACGGTCACCGGCGAACCGGCGGCGTTGGTCAGGGTCGCGGTGTAGACGATCGAGCCGCCCTCGGCGACCGAACTTGTAGCGCTCAGGCTGAGGTTGGTCGTGTCGATGGTGTCGGTGACGGTGGTGCTGACCGGGTTTTTGTCGGCGACCAGGTTCTCGTAATTGCCGCCGCTGACGTCGGTGATCGAGTT
>NZ_JBFUBR010000074.1:0-634 GCF_056405655.1 Pseudomonas sp. P1_F7 | reverse complement strand
GAGGGCGGCACCGTCACCTACACCGCGACGGTTGGTGCCGCCGTCACCGGTTCGCCGGTCGTCGTGACCCTGGCCAACGGCCAGAGCATCACCATCGCGGTCGGCGAAACCACCGGCASCGTGTCCACCCCCGCRCCGAACGACGTGTTGACYGGCCACGCGCCGCTGACCAACTCGATCACCGACATCAGCGGCGGYAAYTACGAGAACCTGGTCGCCGACAAGACCCCGGTCAGCACCACCGTGACCGACACCGTCGACACCACCAACCTCAGCCTGAGYGCYACAARCYCGGTCGCCGAGGGCGGCTCGATCGTCTACACCGCSACCCTGACCAACRCCGCCGGTTCGCCGGTGACCGTGACCCTGTCGAACGGTGCCGTGATCACGATTGAGGCCGGGAAAACCACTGGCTCGGTGACCGTCGATGCGCCGAAAGACGACGTGTACAAAGATGCTGGCAAAGTCGAAGTCAGCATTTCCACCGCCACCGGCGGCGACTTCGAGAACCTGGTGCCRAGCAACGTGCCGGCGGTGACCAACGTCACTGACACCATCGACACCACCACCGTGAAGCTGACCGCGACTGAAACCGCAGCTGAAGGCGGCACTGTCACCTACACCGCCACCGTCG
>NZ_JBFUBR010000073.1:0-634 GCF_056405655.1 Pseudomonas sp. P1_F7 | reverse complement strand
ACGTCAGCGGCGGTAACTACGAGAACCTGGTGGCCGATAAAACCCCGGTCAGCACTACCGTCACCGATACTCCGGATACCACCAATTTGTCGCTGAGCGCGACGGATGCCGTGGCCGAAGGCGGCTCGATTGTTTACACCGCGACCCTGTCCAACGCCGCTGGCTCGCCGGTCACCGTGACCCTGTCGAACGGTGCCGTGATCACCATCGACGCCGGGAAAACCACCGGCACCGTAAGCGTTCCGGCCCCGGCTGATGACGTCTATAAAGATGCTGGCAAAGTCGAAGCGACCATTTCCACCGCCACCGGCGGCGATTTCGAAAACCTGGTGCCGAGCAGCGTACCGGCGGTGACGGAAGTGACCGACACCATCGACACCACCACCGTGAAGCTGACCGCGACTGAAACCGCGGCTGAAGGCGGAACCGTTGTCTACACCGCCACCGTCGGTGCCGCTGTGACTGGCTCGCCAGTAACTGTGACCTTGGCCAACGGCCAGACCATCACCATCGCCGTCGGTCACACCACCGGCACCATCACCACCAGCGCGCCGAACGACGTGCTGGCTGGTCACGCCCCGCTGACCAACTCGATCACCGACGTCAGCGGCGGTAACTACGAGAACCTGGTGGC
>NZ_JBFUBR010000072.1:0-695 GCF_056405655.1 Pseudomonas sp. P1_F7 | reverse complement strand
GTGATGCTCTGGCCGTTGGCCAGGGTCACGACGACCGGCGAACCGGTGACGGCCGCTCCAACCGTCGCGGTGTAGGTGACGGTGCCACCCTCGGCCGCGGTTTCGCTCGCTGTCAGTTTCACCGTCGAGGTATCGATGGTGTCGGTCACTTCAGTCACCGCCGGTACGCTGCTCGGCACCAGGTTTTCGAAGCTGCCGCCGGTGGCGTTGCTGATCGTTGCCTGAACGGTGCCGGCGTCTTTGTAGACGTCGTCGGACGGCGCGGCAACGGTCGCGGTGCCGGTGGTTTTSCCGGCCTCGATGGTGATTACGGCGCCGTTCGACAGGGTCACGGTCACTGGCGAACCGGCGGCGTTGGTCAGGGTGGCGGTGTAGACGATCGAGCCGCCCTCGGCGACCGAACTTGTAGCGCTCAGGCTGAGGTTGGTSGTGTCGACGGTGTCGGTCACAGTGGTCGAAACCGGCGTCTTGTCGGCCACCAGATTTTCGTAATTGCCGCCGCTGACGTCGGTGATCGAGTTGGTCAACGGCGCATGGCCGGTCAACACGTCGTTCGGTGCGGGGGTGGTCACGCTGCCGGTGGTTTGGCCGACCTCGATGGTGATGCTCTGGCCGTTGGCCAGGGTCACGACGACCGGCGAACCGGTGACGGCCGCTCCAACCGTCGCGGTGTAGGTGACGGTGCCACCCTCGGC
>NZ_JBFUBR010000071.1:0-741 GCF_056405655.1 Pseudomonas sp. P1_F7 | reverse complement strand
ATGCTCTGGCCGTTGGCCAAGGTCACAGTTACTGGCGAGCCAGTCACAGCGGCACCAACGGTGGCGGTGTAGACAACGGTTCCGCCTTCCGCGGCCGAGCCGGTGGCGGTCAGTTTCACGGTAGTGGTATCGATGGTGTCGGTGACGTTAGTCACCGCCGGCACGTTGCTCGACACCAGGTTCTCGAAGTTGCCACCGGTGGCGTTGCTGATCGTGGCCTGGACGGTGCCGGCGTCTTTGTAGACGTCGTCTTTCGGTGCATCGACGGTCACCGAGCCAGTGGTCTTGCCGGCCTCGATGGTGATCACCGCGCCGTTCGACAGGGTCACGGTCACCGGCGAGCCGGCGGTGTTGGTCAGGGTCGCGGTGTAGACGATCGAGCCGCCCTCGGCGACCGAGYTTGTRGCRCTCAGGCTGAGGTTGGTGGTGTCGACGGTGTCGGTCACRGTGGTCGAAACCGGGGTTTTGTCGGCGACCAGGTTCTCGTAGTTGCCGCCGCTGACGTTGGTGATCGAGTTGGTCAGTGGCGCGTGACCAGCCAACACGTCGTTCGGCGCGGGGGTGGTCACGCTGCCGGTRGTTTSGCCGACGKCGATGGTGATGCTCTGGCCGTTGGCCAACGTCACGACGACCGGCGAACCGGTGACGGCGGCACCGACGGTGGCGGTGTAGGTGACAGTGCCGCCTTCAGCCGCGGTTTCGGTGGCGCTGAGCTTCACGGTGGTGGTGTCGATGGTGTCA
>NZ_JBFUBR010000070.1:0-749 GCF_056405655.1 Pseudomonas sp. P1_F7 | reverse complement strand
CATTGGCCGGGGTCTTGACCACAACAGTACCGGTGGTCTGGCCCGCTTCGATGGTAATGACCGAGCCGTTGCTCAAGGTCACGGTCATCGGCGTGCCGGCCGGGTTGCTCAGGGTGGCGGTGTAGGTGATCTGCCCGCCTTCGGTGATGTTGCCGGTGGCAGATAGGGTCAGCCCGGTGTTGTCCACAGAGTCGGTAATGGTGGTCACGGCCGGCGTGGTGTTTGGCACCAGGTTTTCRAAGTTGCCGCCGGTGGTACCGGTRATGGTGGTGCTGACGGTACTGCCGTTGCTGTAAACGTCGTTGGCCGCAGTCGGTACGTTGACGCTGCCGCTGGTCTGGCCCGCGTCGATGGTAATGACCGAGCCGTTGCTCAAGGTCACGGTCATCGGCGTGCCGGCCGGGTTGCTCAGGGTCGCGGTGTAGGTGATCTGGCCACCTTCGGTGATGTTGCCGGTGGCAGTCAGGCTCAGCCCGGTGTTGTCCACGGAGTCGGTGATGGTGGTCACGGCCGGGGTGGTGTTCGGCACCAGGTTTTCAAAGTTGCCGCCGGTGGTGCCGGTGATGGTGGTGCTGACGGTGCTGCCGTTTACATAAACGTCATTGGCCGGGGTCTYGACCACRACAGTACCGGTGGTCTGGCCCGCTTCGATGGTAATGACCGAGCCGTTGCTCAAGGTCACGGTCATCGGCGTGCCGGCCGGGTTGCTCAGGGTSGCGGTGTAGGTGATCTGCCCGCCTTCGGTGATG
>NZ_JBFUBR010000069.1:0-749 GCF_056405655.1 Pseudomonas sp. P1_F7 | reverse complement strand
AACGTCACCGACACCATCGATACCACTACCGTGAAACTGACCGCCACCGGCTCGGCCGCGGAAGGCGGAACCGTTGTCTACACCGCCACCGTTGGTGCCGCTGTGACTGGCTCGCCAGTAACTGTGACCTTGGCCAACGGCCAGAGCATCACCATCGACGTCGGTCACACCACTGGCACCGTGTCCACCACCGCGCCGAACGACGTGTTGACTGGCCACGCGCCGCTGACCAACTCGATCACCGACATCAGCGGCGGCAATTACGAGAACCTGGTCGCCGACAAGACCCCGGTCAGCACCACTGTGACCGACACCGTCGACACSACCAACCTCAGCCTGAGCGCYACAAGYTCGGTCGCCGARGGCGGYTCGATCGTCTACACCGCCACCCTGACCAACGCCGCCGGTTCGCCAGTGACCGTGACCCTGTCGAACGGCGCCGTGATCACCATCGATGCCGGTAAAACCACCGGCACCGCGACCGTTGCCGCGCCGTCCGACGACGTCTACAAAGACGCCGGCACCGTTCAGGCCACGATCAGCAACGCCACCGGCGGCAACTTCGAGAACCTGGTGCCAAGCAACGTGCCGGCCGTGACCAACGTCACCGACACCATCGATACCACTACCGTGAAACTGACCGCCACCGGCTCGGCCGCGGAAGGCGGAACCGTTGTCTACACCGCCACCGTTGGTGCCGCTGTGACTGGCTCGCCAGTAACTGTGACCTTGGCCAACGGCCAGAGCAT
>NZ_JBFUBR010000068.1:0-749 GCF_056405655.1 Pseudomonas sp. P1_F7 | reverse complement strand
GCCAAGGTCACAGTTACTGGCGAGCCAGTCACAGCGGCACCAACGGTGGCGGTGTAGGTGACGGTGCCACCCTCGGCCGCGGTTTCAGTCGCGCTGAGCTTCACGGTAGTGGTGTCGATGGTGTCGGTCACTTCCGTCACCGCTGGAGCGTTGCTCGGCACCAGGTTCTCGAAGTCGCCGCCGGTGGCGGTGGAAATGCTGACTTCGACTTTGCCAGCATCTTTGTACACGTCATCGGATGGCGCCGCAACGCTTACGGTGCCGGTGGTTTTCCCGGCGTCGATGGTGATCACGGCACCGTTCGACAGGGTCACGGTCACCGGCGAACCGGCGGTGTTGGTCAGGGTCGCGGTGTAGATGATCGAACCACCTTCGGCCACGGAACCGGTCGCGCTCAGCGACAAATTGGTGGTGTCCGGAGTATCGGTGACGGTAGTGCTGACCGGCGTCTTGTCGGCCACCAGATTTTCGTAATTACCGCCGCTGACGTCGGTGATCGAGTTGGTCAGCGGCGCATGGCCAGCCAGCACGTCGTTCGGCGCGGGGGTGGTCACGCTGCCGGTGGTGTGACCGACGTCGATGGTGATGCTCTGGCCGTTGGCCARGGTCACAGTTACTGGCGAGCCAGTCACAGCGGCACCAACGGTGGCGGTGTAGGTGACGGTGCCACCCTCGGCCGCGGTTTCAGTCGCGSTRAGCTTCACGGTAGTGGTGTCGATGGTGTCGGTCACTTCCGTGGTCACTTCCGT
>NZ_JBFUBR010000067.1:0-752 GCF_056405655.1 Pseudomonas sp. P1_F7 | reverse complement strand
GCCGCGGTTTCGCTCGCGGTCAGTTTCACCGTCGAGGTRTCGATGGTGTCGGTCACTTCCGTCACCGCCGGTACGYTGCTCGGCACCAGGTTTTCGAAATCGCCGCCGGTGGCGGTGGAAATGGTCGCTTCGACTTTGCCAGCATCTTTATACACGTCGTCTTTCGGTGCATCGACGGTCACCGAGCCGGTGGTGTTCCCGGCGTCGATGGTGATCACGGCGCCGTTGCTCAGGGTCACGGTGACCGGCGAGCCAGCGGCGTTGGACAGGGTCGCGGTGTAAACAATCGAGCCGCCTTCGGCCACGGCATCGGTCGCGCTCAGGCTGAGGTTGGTGGTGTCGACGGTGTCGGTCACGGTGGTCGAAACCGGCGTCTTGTCGGCGACCAGGTTCTCGTAATTGCCGCCGCTGACGTCGGTGATCGAGTTGGCTAACGGCGCGTGGCCAGTCAACACGTCGTTCGGCGCGGTGGTGGACACGCTGCCGGTGGTTTCGCCGACCGCGATGGTGATGGTCTGGCCGTTGGCCAGGGTCACAGTTACTGGCGAGCCAGTCACAGCGGCACCGACGGTGGCGGTGTAGGTGACGGTGCCACCCTCGGCCGCGGTTTCAGTCGCGGAAAGCTTCACGGTGGTGGTGTCGATGGTGTCGGTCACTTCCGTCACCGCTGGAGCGTTGCTCGGCACCAGGTTTTCGAAGCTGCCGCCGGTGGCGTTGCTGATCGTGGCCTGAACGGTGCCGGCGTCTTTGTA
>NZ_JBFUBR010000066.1:0-896 GCF_056405655.1 Pseudomonas sp. P1_F7 | reverse complement strand
ATCGATCACCACCCCGCTGGGCAGCACCCTGACCATCACCGGGTTCAACGCGACGACCGGCGTCGTCAGCTACAGCTATACCCTCAACGATAACGAAGCCCACCCAACCGGCAACAACGCCAACACCCTGCCTGAGCAGTTCGCCGTGACCGTGGTTGACGACAACGGCACCACCGCCACGGGCAGCCTCGACGTGAACATCGTCGACGACCTGCCAAAAGGCATGGACGACAGCAACACCAGTACCGCTTCTGAAACCCTGCTGACCCTCAACGGCAATGTGTTGAGCAACGACGTGCAAGGCGCCGACCGCGTGCCGGTCGGTGAAAACACCGGACCGATCACCCCTGGTACCTTCACCGGGACTTACGGCACCCTGGTACTCAACGCCAACGGCACTTACACCTACACGCTGAACACCAGCGATGCCGACTTCAAAGCCCTGCACGGCGGTGGCGACGGCAGCGAAACCTTCACCTACACCATCACCGATTCGGACGGCGACAGCAGAAGCGCGAACCTGGTGCTGCAGATCCACAACAACGATGACTCGATCACGATTGGCGGTCTGAATGCTGGGGGCGGCGAGTTAACCGTCTTCGAGAAAAACCTCAGCGACGGCAGCAGCCCCAACACGTCGGCCCTGACCCAGAACGGCACCTTCACCGTCACCGCGCTCGACGGTGTGACGACCCTGACCGTCGGCGGTATTGCCGTGGTCACCGGCGGCGTGGCCGCCGGGTTCCCGCAATCGATCACCACCCCGCTGGGCAGCACCCTGACCATCACCGGGTTCAACGCGACGACCGGCGTCGTCAGCTACAGCTATACCCTCAACGATAACGAAGCCCACCCAACCGGCAACAACGCCAACACCCTGCCTGAGCAGTTCAGTT
>NZ_JBFUBR010000065.1:0-904 GCF_056405655.1 Pseudomonas sp. P1_F7 | reverse complement strand
GTACAGACGGCATTTGATTAGGACCAAAAAATGGAGAGACCTCATCATAATGAGCTCCGCAATCAAAACACTCTTTGAAATCACGGGTATTAGCAGGGTCGACGTTTTCCGCGTACATCGGTATATAACCACGTAGCGTTAGCCCGGAGTTCACGACATTAAGCTTGTTCTTCTCCTCATAAGGAAGCTTGAAAAAACTTTTGGTAAGCGCATACATCTTATCTATTAACTGCTGGTCAATACCATGGTTTTTTATATAAAAAAACCCCACCTTTTCGCATGCATYACCTATTTGGCTTGCCACCTTCAGCGGATTTTCGCCRTTTATGAGCGACGATATATCTATGACTGGAATTTCAGTGAAMGYTGTCTGTTTGCTAGCCAAGCGAATATCAAATAACTCTGTCACCTATGCTCTCCTTTCCGAAATATCAATAAGGCAGAAGATTAAGAAAGCACGACTGTGCCCTCGTCGATCCCACTGAATCACACCTGAACCATCACCTATAACACCCACTTTCACGTCCATCTCAACGAGTGCGGTTTGCCGCTGCGCGCACTTTCATCACGCCGCGGGCAGACCGCTCAACGCGATGGAAGGCAGGCCCGTACGAGTCAAATCAGTCCTTGTTTTGTCGGATGTTAATCCCGGTTTTTTGGACACGCAAGCAAAATGTACACCTATGTCATCATTAGTTGACACATATGTACATTTATCCTAATTTTAAGTCACCGAGCCTGATGAAGCCCACTTTGGAGCGCACCACGATGTCCAGCGATCCCTTGCTGCAACCCTATAAAATCAAGAATCTGACCCTCAGAAACCGGATCATGACCACCTCCCATGAACCGGCCTACCCTGTGGACGGCATGCCCAAGGATCTCTACCGCGATCTCTACCGCG
>NZ_JBFUBR010000064.1:0-928 GCF_056405655.1 Pseudomonas sp. P1_F7 | reverse complement strand
ATATGCCGATGATCCCCGAAGCCGTGGTCGCCATGMTGGCCTGTACCCGGATCGGCGCGATTCACTCGGTGGTGTTCGGCGGTTTCTCGCCGGAAGCCCTGGCCGGTCGCATCATCGACTGCAAATCCAAAGTGGTGATCACCGCTGACGAAGGTATTCGTGCCGGCAAGAGGATCCCGCTCAAGGCCAACGTCGACGACGCGCTGACCAACCCGGAAACCAGTAGCATCCAGAAAGTCATCGTGTGCAAGCGCACCGGTGGCGACATCAAGTGGAACCAGCATCGCGACATCTGGTTCGAGGACCTGATGAAAGTGGCCGGCACTGTGTGTGCGCCGAAAGAGATGGGCGCCGAAGAAGCGCTGTTCATCCTTTATACCTCCGGCTCCACCGGCAAGCCGAAGGGCGTGCAGCACACCACCGGCGGTTACCTGCTGTATGCGGCCATGACCCACGAGCGCGTGTTCGACTACCGTCCGGGTGAAATCTACTGGTGCACCGCCGACGTCGGCTGGGTCACCGGCCACAGTTACATCGTTTACGGTCCGCTGGCCAACGGCGCGACCACGCTGCTGTTCGAAGGCGTGCCGAACTATCCGGACATCACCCGGGTGGCAAAGATCGTCGACAAGCACAAGGTCAACATCCTCTACACCGCACCGACCGCGATCCGCGCCATGATGGCCTCGGGCACCGCCGCCGTTGAAGGTGCTGATGGCAGCAGCCTGCGCCTGTTGGGTTCGGTGGGCGAGCCGATCAACCCGGAAGCCTGGGACTGGTACTACAAGAATGTCGGCAAGTCCCGTTGCCCGATCGTCGACACCTGGTGGCAGACCGAAACCGGCGGCAACATGATGAGCCCGCTACCGGGTGCTCACGCGCTCAAGCCAGGCTCTGCGGCGCGTCCGTTCTTCGGCGTGGTGCCGGC
>NZ_JBFUBR010000063.1:0-972 GCF_056405655.1 Pseudomonas sp. P1_F7 | reverse complement strand
CAACGGTGGCGGTGTAGGTGACGGTGCCACCCTCGGCCGCGGTTTCAGTCGCGGAAAGCTTCACGGTAGTGGTGTCGATGGTGTCGGTCACTTCCGTCACCGCTGGAGCGTTGCTCGGCACCAGGTTCTCGAAGTCGCCGCCGGTGGCGGTGGAAATGCTGACTTCGACTTTGCCAGCATCTTTGTAGACGTCGTCTTTTGGTGCATCGACAGTCACGGTGCCGGTGGTCTTGCCGGCGTCGATGGTGATCACCGCGCCGTTCGACAGGGTCACGGTGACCGGCGAGCCGGCGGCGTTGGTCAGGGTCGCGGTGTAGGTGATCGAACCACCCTCGGCGACCGAACTTGTGGCGCTCAGGCTGAGGTTGGTGGTGTCGACGGTGTCGGTCACGGTGGTGCTGACCGGGTTTTTATCGGCCACCAGGTTTTCGTAGTTGCCGCCGCTGACGTCGGTGATCGAGTTGGTCAGCGGGGCGTGACCAGTCAGCACGTCGTTCGGCGCGGTGGTGGACACGCTGCCAGTGGTGTGACCGACGTCGATGGTGATGCTCTGGCCGTTGGCCAACGTCACGGTGACAGGCGAACCGGTGACGGCGGCACCGACGGTGGCGGTGTAAGTAACGGTGCCGCCTTCAGCCGCGGTTTCCGTCGCGGTCAGTTTCACGGTGGTGGTGTCGATGGTGTCGGTGACGCTGGTCACCGCCGGCACCGTGCTCGGCACCAGGTTCTCGAAGCTGCCGCCGGTGGCGTTGCTGATCGTGGCCTGAACGGTGCCGGCGTCTTTGTAGACGTCGTCTTTTGGTGCATCGACAGTCACGGTGCCGGTGGTTTTACCGGCGTCGATGGTGATCACCGCGCCGTTCGACAGGGTCACGGTGACCGGCGAGCCGGCGGCGTTGGTCAGGGTCGCGGTGTAGACGATCGAGCCGCCCTCGGCCACGGCATCCGTCGCGCTCAGCGACAGGTTGGTCG
>NZ_JBFUBR010000062.1:0-1076 GCF_056405655.1 Pseudomonas sp. P1_F7 | reverse complement strand
AATCTGGTGGCCGACAAGACGCCGGTTTCGACCACTGTCACCGACACCGTCGACACGACCAACCTCAGCCTGAGTGCTACAAACTCGGTCGCCGAGGGCGGCTCGATCGTCTACACCGCGACCCTGTCCAACGCCGCCGGTTCGCCGGTGACCGTGACCCTGTCGAACGGTGCGGTGATCACCATCGAGGCCGGTAAGACCACCGGCACCGTAAGCGTTGCGGCCCCGTCCGACGACGTGTACAAAGACGCCGGCACCGTTCAGGCCACGATCAGCAACGCCACCGGTGGCAGCTTCGAAAACCTGGTGCCAAGCACGGTTCCGGCGGTGACCAGCGTCACCGACACCATCGACACCACCACCGTGAAACTGACCGCCACCGAAACCGCGGCTGAAGGCGGCACTGTCACCTACACCGCCACCGTCGGTGCCGCCGTCGCCGGTTCGCCTGTCGTCGTGACGTTGGCCAACGGCCAGAGCATCACCATCGACGTCGGCCACACCACCGGCAGCGTGACCACCCCCGCGCCGAACGACGTGCTGGCTGGCCATGCGCCGCTGACCAACTCGATCACCAACGTCAGCGGCGGCAACTACGAGAACCTGGTCGCCGACAAGACGCCGGTTTCGACCACCGTGACCGACACCGTCGACACCACCAACCTCAGCCTGAGCGCCACAAGCTCGGTCGCCGAAGGCGGTTCGATCGTCTACACCGCGACCCTGACCAATGCGGCCGGCTCGCCGGTCACCGTGACCTTGTCGAACGGTGCAGTCATCACCATCGAGGCCGGTAAAACCACCGGCACCGCGACCGTTGCGGCCCCGTCCGACGACGTCTATAAAGACGCCGGCACCGTTCAGGCCACGATCAGCAACGCCACCGGTGGCAGCTTCGAAAACCTGGTGCCAAGCACGGTTCCGGCGGTGACCAGCGTCACCGACACCATCGACACCTCGACGGTGAAACTGACCGCCACCGAAACCGCGGCTGAAGGCGGCACTGTCACCTACACCGCCACCGTCGGTGCCGCCGTCRCCGGTTCGCCTGTCGTCGTGACGTTGGCCAACGGCCA
>NZ_JBFUBR010000061.1:0-1132 GCF_056405655.1 Pseudomonas sp. P1_F7 | reverse complement strand
TTCATGCAGGCTTTCGGGCGTTCTTCGTAATAGTCCGGGGTGACGAAAATCAGTTTGCACGGATGCCCTTCGGCTTCCAGTTTGGCGCGGTATTCGTTGGTGATGCGTTCGGCGCGCACCAGTTGCTCTTTGGTCGGCAAAAGCCCGACGCGATTGAGTTGCGCCCAGCCGTAGAACTGGCACGTGGCGAGCTCGACGAAGTCCGCTTCCAGTGCGATGCACAGCTCGATGATGCGGTCGATCTGGTCGATATTGTGTCGATGGGTGACGAAGTTCAGCACCATCGGATAGCCGTGGGCCTTCACCGCCCGGGCCATTTCTAGCTTTTGTGCGAAGGCCTTTTTCGAACCGGCCAGCAGGTTGTTCACCTGCTCGTCGCTGGCCTGGAAACTGATCTGGATGTGATCGAGGCCGGCCTTCTTGAAGTCGCTGATTTTCTGCTCGGTCAGGCCGATGCCGGAGGTGATCAGGTTGGTGTAGAAACCCAGTTTGCGGGCTTCGGCAATCAGCTCGGCGAGGTCCTGACGCACCAGCGGTTCGCCACCGGAAAAGCCCAGTTGCGCGGCACCCATTTCCCGCGCTTCGCGAAACACCTTGAGCCACTGCTCGGTGCTCAGCTCTTTGCCTTGTTCGGCGAAATCCAGCGGATTGGAGCAGTACGGGCATTGCAGCGGGCAGCGATAGGTCAGCTCGGCGAGCAGCCACAGCGGCAGGCCGACCTCGGGTTTGGGCGGCACTTGCACCGATGAATCAGGCAAGTTCGATCCAGTGCTGCGCACGGGCAACCTCCATGAATTGCTCGATGTCGTCTCCGAGCTCGGGCACGCCGGGGAACTGTTGGTCGAGCTCATTGATGATTGCCGCGACATCCCGTTCACCGTCGATCAAACCGCCGATCAGCGCGGCACTTTCGTTGAGCTTGATCATGCCTTCCGGGTACAGCAGCACGTGGCCTTTTTGCGCCGGTTCGTACTGGAAACGGTAGCCAGGACGCCAGGTCGGGGTCTTGCTGCGATCGAAACTCATAAGGTGATTCCTTTGTGCCAGACCCGTTGTTCAGTGACGCTGTGATACGGGCCAGACCCGTTGTTCAGTGACGCTGTGATACGGCGGGCGTTTCAGTTCGTAGGCC
>NZ_JBFUBR010000060.1:0-1132 GCF_056405655.1 Pseudomonas sp. P1_F7 | reverse complement strand
CAGCCATTCATGCAGGCTTTCGGGCGTTCTTCGTAATAGTCCGGGGTGACGAAAATCAGTTTGCACGGATGCCCTTCGGCTTCCAGTTTGGCGCGGTATTCGTTGGTGATGCGTTCGGCGCTCACCAGTTGCTCTTTGGTCGGTAGCAGTCCGACACGATTGAGCTGCGCCCAGCCGTAGAACTGGCAGGTGGCGAGTTCGACGAAGTCCGCCTCAAGGGCGATACACAGCTCGATGATGCGGTCGATCTGGTCGATGTTGTGCCGATGGGTCACGAAGTTCAGAACCATCGGGTAGCCGTGGGCCTTCACCGCCCGGGCCATCTCCAGCTTTTGCGCGAAGGCCTTTTTCGAACCGGCCAGCAGGTTGTTCACCTGCTCGTCGCTGGCCTGGAAACTGATCTGGATGTGATCGAGGCCGGCCTTCTTGAAGTCGCTGATTTTCTGCTCGGTGAGGCCGATGCCGGAGGTGATCAGGTTGGTGTAGAAACCCAGTTTGCGGGCTTCGGTAATCAGCTCGGCGAGGTCCTGGCGCACCAGCGGCTCGCCACCGGAAAAGCCCAGTTGCGCCGCGCCCATTTCCCGCGCTTCACGAAACACCTTGATCCACTGCTCAGTACTCAGCTCTTTGCCTTGCTCGGCGAAATCCAGCGGATTGGAGCAATACGGGCATTGCAGCGGGCAGCGATAGGTCAGCTCGGCGAGCAGCCACAGCGGCAGGCCGATTTCGGGTTTGGGCGGCACTTGCACCGATGAATCAGGCAAGTTCGATCCAGTGCTGCGCACGGGCAACCTCCATGAATTGCTCGATGTCGTCACCGAGCTCGGGCACGCCGGGGAACTGCTGATCGAGCTCAGCGATGATGGCTGCCACGTCTCGCTCACCGTCGATCAAACCGCCGATGAGCGCGGCACTTTCGTTGAGCTTGATCATGCCTTCCGGGTACAGCAGCACATGGCCTTTTTGCGCCGGTTCGTACTGGAAACGGTAGCCAGGACGCCAGGTCGGGGTCTTGCTGCGATCGAAACTCATAAGGTGATTCCTTTGTGCCAGACCCGTTGTTCAGTGACGCTGTGATACGGCCCGTTGTTCAGTGACGCTGTGATACGGCGGGCGTTTCAGTTCGTAGGCC
>NZ_JBFUBR010000059.1:0-1169 GCF_056405655.1 Pseudomonas sp. P1_F7 | reverse complement strand
TCCACGACGCCGTCCGGGCGCGTCACGCTGCACTGCTCG
Source organism: Pseudomonas sp. P1_F7 (assembly GCF_056405655.1). Taxonomy (NCBI): domain Bacteria; kingdom Pseudomonadati; phylum Pseudomonadota; class Gammaproteobacteria; order Pseudomonadales; family Pseudomonadaceae; genus Pseudomonas; species Pseudomonas sp. P1_F7. Next base: position 1,130 of record NZ_JBFUBR010000059.1, on the reverse strand, counting down.
CCCCAGTCGTCGTAGGTGTACTGGCTGGTCAGCACCAGATCGTCCTCGGCGTCGGCGCTGCACCAGTCGAGYTCGGTGTCYTGYGTCAGTTGYCCGAGYGCGTTGTAGCTCGCCCGGTAAATGTCACGAAATTCTTCGGCGCGTGCGCCGCGGCGGTTGTCCTTGTCCTGGCGCTGYTCCTGGAGGACCCGGTTCTGGCCGTCGAACAGGCTGCGGGTCTGCACGCCCTTGACGTCGATGGCGATCTGGCTGGCCTGTTGCCCATCGGCGTTGGTCAGGGTGTAACGGTAATTGCGCGTGGCTTCGTACAGCGGGTCGCCGGGGGCGACGGTTTCGCTCAACACCCGCTGCAAGGCATCGTAGGTGTAGAGAATGCGCACGTCGTTGTCGTCGTGGGTCAGCAGCGGCTGGCCATGCAGCAACGAGTCTTCGCGGGTGATGGTCTTTTGCGTGTGTTGGCCGTCCACGCCGTGATCGAAACCGGTCAGGGTCTCGGTGGTCTGCAGCACGGTTTCGCCGACGAAGGTGCTGTTGAGCTTTTCGTAGGCGTAATCGGTACGGGTGGTCAGGTCATTGAGGGTGATGGCCTGCCGCTGGCGCCGACCGTGCAGCAGTCCGTCCTCGGGGTCGTTGAAGGTCTGGTAGGTGCTGTGTTGCAGCAGCGTTTCCTGGCTGCCGTCGACCTGGTACAGGGTTTCATCGGTCAGCACCAGCCAGTCGCTGCTGGCGTCCTGGGGCGTGCCCTTGAGCGGCGGCATCAGGACGTAGCGATGGCGTGTACGCAGCACCGGTGCGCCGGCTTGCTGGCCGGGGGCCGGGGTCACGGTTTTTTCGCGCAGCGAACGCACGAAGCCGTGCGGGTCGGGTGGGCATTCGCCAGGGACCCCGGCGATCGGGAAGTAGCTGTAGCTTTCCTTGATGCCGTTGGCCTGGACCTGCTCGGTCAGGTTGCCGTGGGTGTCGTAGCTGGTCAGCTCCTTCTCGGAGCGCGAGGCGCCTTTGACACTCCAGCGGGTTTCCACGGTCTTGGCCAGCTGGCACTGCGGGCTCTGGTTGCTGAACGGCAGGTCGAGGTTGTCGTCGGCGTAGTAGGTGGTGAACACCTGATGGACGTTGTCGCCCTGAGTGGT
>NZ_JBFUBR010000058.1:0-1272 GCF_056405655.1 Pseudomonas sp. P1_F7 | reverse complement strand
TGCGTAGCCCAAGCCGGCGATGCTCGGCTCTAACCCTCGGCTCGAGACAAGGAAAAYCGCGCTCCAGTCGAGGATTGCGCCTTCAGTGAGGAAGACGATGAAACAGAGCGCCCCTAAAAACAGCACGATACCCCTGGGCACCGCGAACAATGGCCCACCCCGTTCGGTGCCATAAGTCAGAAAAGCAGGCGCTGCCTTGTAAAGCGCTCCCAAAACGGTGGCAACGATGCAGAGCGCAGCAATCAACGGATCCAGGCCGAAGGTCAGTAGAGCAGTCATCGCCCCGGCGCCCAATATGCCTCCGACGCTGTAAAGGCCATGAAAGCCGGATTGAAGTGCCTGTCCGCTGTTTTTCTCGACGATGACGGACTGTATGTTCATGGCGCAATCAAGCATGCCCATACTGGCACCGAAGATAATGACGGCTATGACCAGGCCGGGCAGCCAGACCACGGTGCTCAACAGCGGAAAAACGGCGCACAAGACAATCGTCGCCCAGATTACGATCGGGCGGCATCCATAGTGTGCAGTGAGATAACCAGCGAAGGGCATGGCCACAATAGATCCACCGCCCAGGCCAAGCAGCAGCAACCCCAAGCCACCATCGTCCAGGCCAGCGCGGGCTTTAACCAATGGGACCAGAGGTGCCCATGCGGACATGAGTAAGCCCGCGATAAGGAAGGCGATGCGTGTAGACATCCGCTCGCTGTGGTTAGCCGTGGGTACCAACACCGGCGATGGAGCATTCATAATTCTCGGTAATCCTTATCGATGATGCTAGCCATCGTTTACTCGGCTTAGACGGTGCGGGTTTTGTATGTTTGTCGCGAGCCCGGGTATCGGAAAACTTAACGTCTGCGCTCATACGTTGCTCTATAACTGCTTGGCGCGACGCCAAAGAAGTCACGAAAGCGCATATGGAAGTTGGCGAAACTACAGAAGCCGGTCGCAATCGCGATATCGGTGATCGGCCGATTGCTCTGCAGAATAAGCTGTCGTGCTCGAGTCAAGCGCAGCTCAAGGTAGTAGCGTGTGGGCGTGGCACCCACGAAACGGCAGAAGCGACGCTCCAATTGTCGTCGGGAAATGTTCACACACTCAGCCAGTTCGTCGATCGATAAGGGCTCTTCGATGTTCTTTTGCATCAGTTCTAAAGCGAGCTTCAGGGTTTGTGGCAAGGTGGGGTCAGAGTCAACTATGACAGTCGATATCCCAGAGACTTCAGTGGTTTGATCACAACTGAGTATTTCCTCGACAGCATGGGTCAGCGAC
>NZ_JBFUBR010000057.1:0-1273 GCF_056405655.1 Pseudomonas sp. P1_F7 | reverse complement strand
GCCATGCGCCGTTGACCAACTCGATCACCGACGTCAGCGGCGGCAATTACGAGAACCTGGTCGCCGACAAAAACCCGGTCAGCACCACCGTCACCGACACCATCGACACCACCAACCTCAGCCTGAGCGCTACAAGTTCGGTCGCCGAGGGTGGCTCGATCATCTACACCGCGACCCTGACCAACRCCGCCGGTTCGCCGGTGACCGTGACCCTGTCGAACGGTGCCGTGATCACCATCGAGGCCGGCAAGACCACTGGCTCGGTGACCGTCGATGCACCGAAAGACGACKTCTATAAAGATGCTGGCAAAGTCGAAGCGACCATTTCCACCGCCACCGGCGGCGACTTCGAGAACYTGGTGCCGAGCAGCGTACCGGCGGTGACGGAAGTGACCGACACCATCGACACCACCACCGTGAAGCTCAGCGCGACCGAGTCGGCCGCTGAAGGCGGAACCGTTGTCTACACCGCCACCGTCGGTGCCGCCGTCRCCGGTTCGCCKGTCGTCGTGACGTTGGCCAACGGCCAGASCATCACCATCGCSGTCGGTCACACCACCGGCACCATCACCACCAGCGCGCCGAACGACGTGCTGACCGGCCATGCGCCGCTGACCAACTCGATCACCGACGTCAGCGGCGGTAATTACGAAAATCTGGTGGCCGACAAGACGCCGGTGTCGACCACTGTGACCGACACCGTCGACACCGTCGACACCACCAACCTCAGCCTGAGCGCTACAAGTTCGGTCGCCGAGGGTGGTTCGATCACCTACACCGCGACCCTGACCAACGCCGCCGGCTCGCCGGTCACCGTGACCCTGTCGAACGGCGCGGTGATCACCATCGACGCCGGCAAGACCACCGGCACCGTAAGCGTTGCGGCCCCGTCCGACGACGTCTACAAAGACGCCGGTACTGTTGAAGCGACCATCAAAGGCGCCACCGGCGGTGATTTCGAAAGTCTGGTTACCAGCAATACCCCGGCCGTCACCGCCGTCAACGACACCATCGACACCTCGACGGTGAAACTGACCGCCACCGAAACCGCGGCTGAAGGCGGAACCGTTGTCTACACCGCCACCGTCGGTGCCGCCGTCGCCGGTTCGCCTGTCGTCGTGACGTTGGCCAACGGCCAGASCATCACCATCGCCGTCGGTCACACCACCGGCACCATCACCACCAGCGCGCCGAACGACGTGCTGGCTGGTCACGCCCCGCTGACCAACTCGATCACCGACGTCAGCGGCGGTAACTACGAGAACCTGGTGGC
>NZ_JBFUBR010000056.1:0-1295 GCF_056405655.1 Pseudomonas sp. P1_F7 | reverse complement strand
TTCGAAAACCTGGTGCCGAGCAGCGTACCGGCGGTGACGGAAGTGACCGACACCATCGACACCACCACCGTGAAGCTCAGCGCGACCGAGTCGGCCGCTGAAGGCGGAACCGTTGTCTACACCGCCACCGTCGGCGCCGCCGTCGCCGGTTCGCCTGTCGTCGTGACCCTGGCCAACGGCCAGACCATCACCATCGCCGTCGGTCACACCACCGGCACCATCACCACCAGCGCGCCGAACGACGTGCTGACTGGTCACGCGCCGCTGACCAACTCGATCACCGACATCAGCGGCGGCAATTACGAAAATCTGGTCGCCGACAAGACCCCGGTTTCGACCACTGTGACCGACACCGTCGACACGACCAACCTGTCGCTGAGCGCGACGGATGCCGTGGCCGAGGGCGGCTCGATCGTCTACACCGCGACCCTGACCAACGCCGCCGGCTCGCCGGTCACCGTGACCCTGTCGAACGGCGCGGTGATCACCATTGAGGCCGGCAAGACCACCGGCACCGTAAGCGTTGCGGCCCCGTCCGACGACGTCTACAAAGACGCCGGCAAAGTCGAAGTCAGCATTTCCACTGCTACCGGCGGCAACTTCGAGAACCTGGTGCCAAGCAACGCTCCAGCGGTGACGGAAGTGACCGACACCATCGACACCACGACCGTGAAACTTTCCGCGACTGAAACCGCGGCCGAGGGTGGCACTGTCACCTACACCGCGACCGTCGGCGCAGCCGTCACCGGTTCGCCGGTCACCGTGACCCTGGCCAACGGCCAGAGCATCACCATCGCGGTCGGCGAAACCACCGGCACTGTGACCACCACCGCGCCAAACGACGCGCTGGCTGGCCATGCGCCGCTGACCAACTCGATCACCAACGTCAGCGGCGGCAACTACGAAAATCTGGTCGCCGACAAATCCCCGGTTTCGACCACTGTCACCGATACCCCAGACACCACCAACCTGTCGCTGAGCTCGACGGATGCCGTGGCCGAGGGCGGCTCGATTGTTTACACCGCGACCCTGACCAACGCCGCCGGCTCGCCGGTGACCGTGACCCTGAGCAACGGCGCCGTGATCACCATCGACGCCGGGAAAACCACCGGCACCGTAAGCGTTGCGGCCCCGTCCGACGACGTGTACAAAGACGCCGGCACCGTTCAGGCCACGATCAGCAACGCCACCGGCGGCAGCTTCGAAAACCTGGTGCCGAGCAACGCTCCAGCGGTGACGGAAGTGACCGACACCATCGACACCACCACCGTGAAGCTTTCCGCGACTGAAACCGC
>NZ_JBFUBR010000055.1:0-1349 GCF_056405655.1 Pseudomonas sp. P1_F7 | reverse complement strand
AATCAATGATGCTGATCATCTCGCGACGACGCTCGCTCAGCGCAGTCAGACGAATTTGCCCACCGGGTTGGTCAGCCGCTTCAAGCACCGTCACGTCATGGCCGCGCTCACCGGCGACCCGCGCCGCTTCCAGTCCAGCAGGGCCGGTACCGACCACCAGCACCTTGCGCTTGACAGCGGCTTTGGGAATGTCATGAGGCATGGTGGTTTCCCGCCCCGTCGCTGCGTTGTGGATGCAGTAGGCCGCACCTCCCTGGTAGATGCGATCCAGACAATAGTTGGCGCCCACGCAAGGACGAATGTCTTCTTCGCGCTTCTCGATGATCTTGCGCACGATGTGCGGATCGGTCATGTGCGCGCGAGTCATGCCCACCATGTCCACTTTGCCCGAGGCGATCGCGTAGCGCGCTGTGGCCACGTCGGGAATCTTCGCAGCGTGGAAGGTCGGAAAGCCTGTCGACGAGCGAATCTCGCCAGCGAAGTCGAGATGGGGCGAGTTGCGCATACCCTGAATCGGGATGACATCGGTCAGCCCTGCATCTGTATCGATGTGACCACGCACGACGTTCAGGAAGTCGACCAGTCCGCTGTCCTTGAGCATGTGAGAAACCTGCATGCCCTCGCTGGCAGTGAAGCCACCGGGCAATTCTTCATCACCGGTGTAACGAACTCCCAGCAGAAAATCTTCGCCTACCCGCTGGCGGATGCCACGCAGGATGTCGAAGGTAAAGCGCATGCGGTTTTCCAGCGAGCCACCGTAAGGGCCGTCGAGGTCATTGGTCAACGGCGACCAGAACTGGTCCATCAAATGCCCGTAGGCCTGAAGCTCCAGACCATCGAGACCTGCCGCCTTCATGCGCTCCGCGGCGTCTACATAGTCCTTGATGATCCGCTCAATGTCCCATTCCTCCATTTTCTTCGGGAAGGAGCGGTGCGACGCCTCGCGGCGGTGTGACGGCGACACCACCGGTAACCAATCGGCCTTGTCCCAGCGGGTACGGCGGCCCAAGTGGGTCAACTGGATCATCACTGCCGCGCCATGTTCGTGGCATTCATCGGTCAGGTCCTTCAACCATCCAACTACTTCGTCCTTGTAGGCGAGCACATTGTTGAACACCGGCGGGCTGTCTCGGGATACGGCAGCGGAACCGGCAGTCATGGTCAGGGCGACACCGGCTTTTGCACGCTCCACGTGATAGGCGCGGTAGAGATCCTTGGGCATGCCGTCCACAGGGTAGGCCGGTTCATGGGAGGTGGTCATGATCCGGTTTCTGAGGGTCAGATTCTTGATTTTATAGGGTTGCAGCAAGGGATCGCTGGACATCGTGGTGCGCTCCAAAGTGGGCTTC
>NZ_JBFUBR010000054.1:0-1431 GCF_056405655.1 Pseudomonas sp. P1_F7 | reverse complement strand
GGCGACCGAACTTGTAGCGCTCAGGCTGAGGTTGGTGGTGTCGATGGTGTCGGTGACGGTGGTGCTGACCGGGTTTTTGTCGGCGACCAGGTTCTCGTAATTGCCGCCGCTGACGTCGGTGATCGAGTTGGTCAGCGGCGCATGGCCAGCCAGCACGTCGTTCGGYGCGGGGGYGGTCACGCTGCCGGTGGTTTCGCCGACCGCGATGGTGATGCTCTGGCCGTTGGCCAACGTCACGACGACAGGCGAACCGGTGACGGCGGCACCAACGGTGGCGGTGTAGGTGACAGTGCCACCCTCGGCCGCGGTTTCAGTCGCGGTCAGCTTCACGGTAGTGGTGTCGATGGTGTCGGTGACGCTGGTCACCGCCGGCACGCTGCTCGACACCAGGTTCTCGAAGTTGCCACCGGTGGCGGTGGAAATGCTGACTTCGACTTTGCCAGCATCTTTGTACACGTCGTCTTTCGGCGCATCGACGGTCACCGAGCCAGTGGTTTTCCCGGCCTCAATCGTGATCACGGCACCGTTCGACAGGGTCACGTTCACCGGTGTCCCGGCCGGATTGGTCAGGGTCGCGGTGTAGATGATCGAGCCACCTTCGGCCACGGCACCGGTCGCGCTCAGCGACAAATTGGTGGTATCCGGAGTATCGGTGACGGTAGTGCTGACCGGGGTTTTGTCGGCGACCAGGTTCTCGTAGTTACCGCCGCTGACGTCGGTGATCGAGTTGGTCAATGGAGCATGGCCAGCCAGCACGTCGTTCGGCGCGGGGGTGCTCACGCTGCCGGTAGTTTCGCCGACCGCGATGGTGATGCTCTGGCCGTTGGCCAACGTCACGACGACCGGCGAACCGGTGACGGCGGCACCAACCGTMGCGGTGTAGGTGACGGTGCCGCCCTCGGCCGCGGTTTCGCTCGCKGTCAGTTTCACCGTCGAGGTGTCGATGGTGTCGGTCACTTCAGTCACCGCCGGTACGCTGCTCGGCACCAGGTTCTCGAAGTTGCCGCCGGTGGCGGTGGAAATGCTGACTTCGACTTTGCCAGCATCTTTGTAGACGTCGTCTTTTGGTGCATCGACAGTCACGGTGCCGGTGGTTTTCCCGGCCTCGATATTGATCACCGCGCCGTTGCTCAGGGTCACGGTCACCGGCGAACCGGCGGCGTTGGTCAGGGTGGCGGTGTAGATGATCGAGCCACCCTCGGCGACCGAGCTTGTGGCGCTCAGGCTGAGGTTGGTGGTGTCGACGGTGTCGGTCACGGTGGTGCTGACCGGGTTTTTATCGGCCACCAGGTTTTCGTAGTTACCGCCGCTGACGTCGGTGATCGAGTTGGTCAGCGGGGCGTGACCAGCCAGCACGTCGTTCGGCGCGCTGGTGGTGATGGTGCCGGTGGTGTGACCGACGGCGATGGTGATGGTCTGGCCGTTGGCCAA
>NZ_JBFUBR010000053.1:0-1733 GCF_056405655.1 Pseudomonas sp. P1_F7 | reverse complement strand
GTGGCGGTGTAGGTGACAGTGCCGCCTTCAGCCGCGGTTTCAGTCGCGGTCAGCTTCACGGTGGTGGTGTCGATGGTGTCAGTGACGTTGGTCACCGCCGGCACGTTGCTTGGCACCAGGTTCTCGAAGTCGCCGCCGGTGGCGTTGCTGATCGTGGCCTGGACGGTGCCGGCGTCTTTGTAGACGTCGTCGGACGGGGCCGCGACAGTCACGGTGCCGGTGGTGTTACCGGCGTCGATGGTGATCACCGCGCCGTTGCTCAGGGTCACGGTCACCGGCGAACCGGCGGCGTTGGTCAGGGTGGCGGTGTAGACGATCGAGCCGCCCTCGGCGACCGRGCTTGTGGCGCTCAGGCTGAGGTTGGTGGTGTCGACGGTGTCGGTGACGGTGGTCGAAACCGACGTCTTGTCGGCCACCAGATTTTCGTAGTTACCGCCGCTGACGTCGGTGATCGAGTTGGTCAGCGGCGCATGGCCAGCCAGTACGTCGTTCGGTGCGGGGGTGGTCACGCTGCCGGTGGTGTGACCGACGTCGATGGTGATGCTCTGGCCGTTGGCCAACGTCACGACGACCGGCGAACCGGCGACGGCGGCACCGACGGTGGCGGTGTAGACAACGGTTCCGCCTTCAGCGGCCGACTCGGTCGCGCTGAGCTTAACGGTGGTGGTGTCGATGGTGTCGGTCACTTCCGTCACCGCCGGTACGCTGCTCGGCACCAGGTTCTCGAAGCTGCCGCCGGTGGCGTTGCTGATCGTTGCCTGAACGGTGCCGGCGTCTTTGTAGACGTCATCAGCCGGGGCCGCAACGCTTACGGTGCCGGTGGTTTTCCCGGCGTCGATGGTGATCACGGCGCCGTTCGACAGGGTCACGGTCACCGGCGAGCCAGCGGCGTTGGTCAGGGTCGCGGTGTAGACGATCGAGCCGCCCTCGGCGACCGAGCTTGTGGCGCTCAGGCTGAGGTTGGTGGTGTCGACGGTGTCGGTCACGGTGGTGCTGACCGAGTTTTTATCGGCCACCAGGTTTTCGTAGTTGCCGCCGCTGACGTCGGTGATCGAGTTGGTCAGCGGCGCGTGACCAGTCAGCACGTCGTTCGGCGCGGGGGTGGTCACGCTGCCGGTGGTGTGGCCGACGTCGATGGTGATGCTCTGGCCGTTGGCCAACGTCACGACGACCGGCGAACCGGTGACGGCGGAACCGACGGTGGCGGTGTAAGTAACGGTGCCGCCTTCAGCGGCCGACTCGGTCGCGTTGAGCTTAACGGTGGTGGTGTCGATGGTGTCGGTCACTTCCGTCACCGCCGGCACCGTGCTCGGCACCAGGTTCTCGAAGCTGCCGCCGGTGGCGTTGCTGATCGTTGCCTGAACGGTGCCGGCGTCTTTGTAGACGTCGTCTTTTGGTGCATCGACAGTCACGGTGCCGGTGGTTTTACCGGCCTCGATGGTGATCACCGCGCCGTTCGACAGGGTCACGGTGACCGGCGAGCCGGCGGCGTTGGTCAGGGTCGCGGTGTAGGTGATCGAACCACCTTCGGCCACGGCACCGGTCGCGCTCAGCGACAGATTGGTGGTGTCGACGGTGTCAGTGACAGTGGTCGAAACCGGGGTCTTGTCGGCCACCAGATTTTCGTAATTACCGCCGCTGACGTCGGTGATCGAGTTGGTCAACAGCGCATGGCCGGTCAACACGTCGTTTGGCGCGGGGGTGCTCACGCTGCCGGTAGTTTCGCCGCGCCG
>NZ_JBFUBR010000052.1:0-1741 GCF_056405655.1 Pseudomonas sp. P1_F7 | reverse complement strand
GCAACGCTCCAGCGGTGACGGAAGTGACCGACACCATCGACACCACTACCGTGAAGCTTTCCGCGACTGAAACCGCGGCCGAGGGTGGCACCGTCACCTACACCGCCACCGTTGGTGCCGCTGTGACTGGCTCGCCAGTAACTGTGACCTTGGCCAACGGCCAGAGCATCACCATCGCGGTCGGCGAAACCACCGGCAGCGTGWCCACCCCCGCACCGAACGACGTGTTGACCGGCCATGCTCCACTGACCAACTCGATCACCAACGTCAGCGGCGGAAACTACGAGAATCTGGTTGCCGACAAATCCCCGGTCAGCACCACCGTCACTGACACCGTCGACACCACCACCCTGTCGCTGACTGCCACCAGCAACGTCAACGAAGGCGGTTCGATCGTCTACACCGCTGCCTTGACCAATCCGGCAGGCATTCCGGTGACCGTAACCCTGTCGAACGGTGCCGTGATCACCATCGAAGCCGGCAAGACCACCGGCACCGTGACCGTTCCGGCACCGGCTGATGACGTCTACAAAGATGCCGGCAAGCTCGACGTGACCATCAAGGAGACGACGGGTGGCAACTTCGAAAACCTGGTGATCGACAAGACACCAGCGGTGACCGATGTCACCGATACCATCGACACCACCACCGTCGGCCTGACTGCCACGGCCAGCACCGTTGAAGGCGGTGTTGTGGTGTACACCGCCTCCCTCACCGCGCCAGTTACCGGCTCGCCGGTGGTGGTGACCCTGTCCAATGGCCAGACCATCACCATTCCGGTTGGCGCCAGCTCCGGCAGCGTCAACTTCATCGCGCCGAACGATGCCCTCGCAGGCGGCAACACGCTGAGCGTGAAAATCGACGGTACCAGCGGCGGCAATTACGAGAATCTCGTCACGGATAAAACACCGGTTTCGACCTCTGTCACTGACACCGTCGACACCACCAACCTCAGCTTGAGCGCCACCGATGCCGTGGCCGAAGGTGGCTCGATCATCTACACCGCGACCCTGACCAATCCGGCCGGGACACCGGTCACCGTGACCCTGAGCAACGGCGCGGTGATCACCATCGAGGCCGGTAACACCACCGGCACCGTAAGCGTTGCGGCCCCGGCTGATGACGTCTACAAAGACGCCGGCACCGTTCAGGCAACGATCAGCAACGCCACCGGCGGCAGCTTCGAGAACCTGGTGCCGAGCACGGTTCCGGCGGTGACCAGCGTCACCGACACCGTCGACACCACCAACCTGTCGCTGAGCGCAACGGATGCCGTGGCCGAAGGCGGCTCGATTGTTTACACCGCGGCCCTGTCCAACGCCGCTGGCTCGCCGGTGACCGTGACCCTGAGCAACGGCGCCGTGATCACCATCGACGCCGGGAAAACCACCGGCACCGTGACCGTCGATGCACCGAAAGACGACGTGTATAAAGATGCTGGCAAAGTCGAAGTCAGCATTTCCACCGCTACCGGCGGCGATTTCGAAAACCTGGTGCCAAGCACGGTGCCGGCGGTGACCAATGTCACTGACACCATCGACACCTCGACGGTGAAACTGACCGCCACCGAAACCGCGGCYGARGGYGGCACYGTCACCTACACCGCCACCGTCGGTGCCGCCGTCGCCGGTTCGCCTGTCGTCGTGACGTTGGCCAACGGCCAGASCATCACCATCGCCGTCGGTCACACCACCGGCACCATCACCACCAGCGCGCCGAACGACGTGCTGGCTGGCCATGC
>NZ_JBFUBR010000051.1:0-1762 GCF_056405655.1 Pseudomonas sp. P1_F7 | reverse complement strand
CAACGGTGGCGGTGTAGGTGACGGTGCCACCCTCGGCCGCGGTTTCAGTCGCGGAAAGCTTCACGGTAGTGGTGTCGATGGTGTCGGTCACTTCCGTCACCGCTGGAGCGTTGCTCGGCACCAGGTTCTCGAAGTCGCCGCCGGTGGCGTTGCTGATCGTGGCCTGAACGGTGCCGGCGTCTTTGTAGACGTCGTCGGATGGGGCATCGACAGTCACGGTGCCTGTGGTGTTACCGGCCTCGATGGTGATTACGGCGCCGTTCGACAGGGTCACGGTCACTGGCGAACCGGCGGCGTTGGTCAGGGTGGCGGTGTAGACGATCGAACCGCCTTCGGCGACCGAGCTTGTGGCGCTCAGGCTGAGGTTGGTGGTGTCGACGGTGTCGGTCACGGTGGTCGAAACCGGGGTTTTGTCGGCGACCAGGTTCTCGTAATTGCCGCCGCTGACGTCGGTGATCGAGTTGGTCAACGGCGCATGGCCGGTCAACACGTCGTTCGGTGCGGGGGTGGTCACGCTGCCGGTGGTTTCGCCGACCGCGATGGTAATGCTCTGGCCGTTGGCCAGGGTCACGACGACAGGCGAACCGGCGACGGCGGCGCCGACGGTGGCGGTGTAGGTGACAGTGCCGCCTTCAGCCGCGGTTTCGGTGGCGCTGAGCTTCACGGTGGTGGTGTCGATGGTGTCAGTGACATTGGTCACCGCCGGTACGCTGCTTGGCACCAGGTTYTCGAAGCTGCCGCCGGTGGCGTTGCTGATCGTKGCCTGAACGGTGCCGGCGTCTTTGTAGACGTCGTCGGACGGGGCCGCAACGCTTACGGTGCCGGTGGTCTTGCCGGCCTCAATGGTGATCACCGCGCCGTTCGACAGGGTCACGGTCACCGGCGAGCCGGCGGCGTTGGTCAGGGTGGCGGTGTAGGTGATCGAACCACCTTCGGCCACGGCACCGGTCGCGCTCAGCGACAGATTGGTGGTGTCGACGGTGTCAGTGACAGTGGTCGAAACCGGGGTCTTGTCGGCSACCAGATTTTCGTAATTACCGCCGCTGAYGTCGGTGATCGAGTTGGTCAACAGCGCATGGCCGGTCAACACGTCGTTTGGCGCGGGGGTGCTCACGCTGCCGGTAGTTTCGCCGACCGCGATGGTGATGSTCTGGCCGTTGGCCAGGGTCACGACGACCGGCGAACCGGTGACGGCCGCTCCAACCGTCGCGGTGTAGGTGACGGTGCCACCCTCGGCCGCGGTTTCAGTCGCGCTGAGCTTCACGGTGGTGGTGTCGATGGTGTCGGTGACGCTGGTCACCGCCGGCACGTTGCTTGGCACCAGGTTCTCGAAGTTGCCACCGGTGGCGTTGCTGATCGTGGCCTGGACAGTGCCGGCGTCTTTGTAGACGTCGTCGGACGGTGCCGCGACGGTCACGGTGCCGGTGGTTTTCCCTGCGTCGATGGTGATCACGGCACCGTTCGACAGGGTCACGGTGACCGGCGAGCCGGCCGCATTGGTCAGGGTGGCGGTGTAGACGATCGAGCCGCCCTCGGCGGCCGAGCTTGTGGCGCTCAGGCTGAGGTTGGTCGTGTCGACGGTGTCGGTCACAGTGGTCGAAACCGGCGTCTTGTCGGCCACCAGATTTTCGTAGTTACCGCCGCTGACGTCGGTGATCGAGTTGGTCAGCGGGGCGTGACCAGCCAGCACGTCGTTCGGCGCGCTGGTGGTGATGGTGCCGGTGGTGTGACCGACGGCGATGGTGATGCTCTGGCCGTTGGC
>NZ_JBFUBR010000049.1:0-1979 GCF_056405655.1 Pseudomonas sp. P1_F7 | reverse complement strand
CCCTTGCTGCAACCCTATAAAATCAAGAATCTGACCCTCAGAAACCGGATCATGACCACCTCCCATGAACCGGCCTACCCTGTGGACGGCATGCCCAAGGATCTCTACCGCGCCTACCACGTGGAGCGTGCAAAAGCCGGTGTCGCCCTGACCATGACTGCCGGTTCCGCTGCCGTTTCCCGAGACAGCCCGCCGGTGTTCAACAACGTGCTTGCCTACAAGGACGAAGTGGTCGGATGGTTGAAGGATCTGACAGATGAGTGCCACGAACACGGCGCGGCAGTGATGATCCAGTTGACTCACCTGGGCCGTCGCACCCGCTGGGACAAGGCCGACTGGTTACCGGTGGTGTCGCCGTCACATCGTCGGGAAGCTTCACACCGCTCCTTCCCGAAGAAAATGGAGGAATGGGACATTGAGCGGATCATCAAGGACTATGTCGACGCCGCGGAGCGTATGAAGGCGGCAGGTCTCGATGGCCTGGAGCTTCAGGCTTATGGGCATTTGATGGACCAGTTCTGGTCACCGTTGACCAATGACCTTGATGGCCCTTATGGCGGCTCGCTGGAAAACCGCATGCGCTTTACCTTCGACATCCTGCGTGGCATCCGCCAGCGGGTCGGCGAAGATTTTCTGCTGGGAGTTCGTTACACCGGTGATGAAGAATTGCCCGGTGGCTTCACAGCCAGCGAGGGCATGCAGGTTTCTCACATGCTCAAGGACAGCGGACTGGTCGACTTCCTGAACGTCGTGCGTGGTCACATTGATACGGATGCCGGCCTGACTGATGTCATCCCGATTCAGGGTATGCGCAACTCACCCCATCTCGACTTCGCTGGCGAGATCCGCTCCTCAACTGGCTTCCCGACCTTCCACGCAGCGAAGATTCCAGACGTGGCCACGGCGCGCTACGCGATCGCCTCGGGCAAAGTGGACATGGTGGGCATGACCCGCGCGCACATGACCGATCCGCACATCGTGCGCAAGATCATCGAGAAGCGCGAAGAAGACATTCGCCCGTGCGTGGGCGCCAACTATTGCCTGGATCGCATCTACCAGGGCGGCGCGGCCTACTGCATCCACAACGCAGCGACGGGTCGGGAAACCACCATGCCTCATGACATTCCCAAAGCCGCCGTCAAGCGCAAGGTGCTGGTGGTCGGTACCGGCCCTGCTGGGCTGGAGGCGGCGCGGGTCGCCGGTGAGCGCGGCCATGATGTGACGGTGCTTGARGCGGCTGACCAACCMGGYGGGCARATTCGTCTGACTGCGYTGAGCGAGCGTCGTCGCGAGATGATCAGCATCATTGATTGGCGCATGGCGCAATGYGAACGGCTGGGGGTGAAGTTTCACTTCAAYACCTGGGCCGAAGCCGACACTGTGCAAGCCTTCGAGCCWGACGTGGTCATCGTTGCGACCGGCGGCCTCCCTGATACCGAGGTGCTCCGYGAAGGCAAYGAAYTSGTGGYTTCAACCTGGGACATCATTTCCGGYGACATCARGCCCGGTCGCAACGTMCTGATCTTCGACGATGCKGGSGAYCATGCYGCCCTGCAGGCTGCCGAGGTCATCGCGCAAAGCGGTGCGASMGTSGARATCGTCACCCCTGACCGCTCGTTTGCACCTGAAGTCATGGCYATGAACCTGGTGCCCTACATGCGCAGCCTGCAGGAYCTGGACGTCACCTTCACCGTGACCTACCGGGTYGATACAGTGGAAAAACGTGATGSCGGGCTCGTTGCAACCTTWGGCAGCGATTACGGWMAGGTTCACAAGCAGCGCGTGGTCGATCAGGTGGTCGTCAACCACGGCACCCTTCCCCTGGACGACTTGTACTTCGACCTGCGTCCTCTCTCCACCAATGGCGGCGCGGTAGAGCAGCATGACCTGATCGCCGGCACGGCACAGAACATCGTCACCAATCCCGAAGGACGCTTCCAGCTGTTCCGGATCGGCGACGCCGTGTCTGCTCGCAACAA
>NZ_JBFUBR010000048.1:0-2538 GCF_056405655.1 Pseudomonas sp. P1_F7 | reverse complement strand
CACGTTGCCGTTGAGGGTCAGCAGGGTTTCCGAGGCCGTTGAAGCGTTGCTGTCGTCCATGCCTTTTGGCAGGTCGTCGACGATGTTCACGTCGAGGCTGCCCGTGGCGGTAGTGCCGTTGTCGTCAACCACGGTCACGGCGAACTGCTCAGGCAGGGTGTTGGCGTTGTTGCCGGTTGGGTGGGCTTCGTTATCGTTGAGGGTATAGCTGTAGCTGACGACGCCGGTCGTCGCGTTGAAACCGGTGATGGTCAGGGTGCTGCCCAGCGGCGTGGTGATCGATTGCGGGAACCCGGCGGCCACGCCGCCGCTGACCACGGCAATACCGCCGACGGTCAGGGTCGTCACACCGTCGAGCGCGGTGACGGTGAAGGTGCCGTTCTGGGTGAGCGCCGGTGCGTCCGGGCTGCTGCCGTCGCTGAGGTTTTTCTCGAAGACGGTGAGTTCGCCGCCCTCAACATTCAAACCGCCAATCGTGATCGAGTCATCGTTGTTGTGGATCTGCAGCACGAGGTTCGCCGTGCTGGTGTCACCGTCCGAATCGGTGATTGTGTAGGTAAAGGTTTCGGTGCCGTTGCCACCGCCCTGCAGGGCTTTGAAGTCCGCATCGTTGGGGTTCAGCGTGTAGGTGTAGGTGCCGTTGGCATTGAGCGCCAGAGTGCCGTAAGTGCCGGTGAAGGTGCCGGGGGTGATCGGTCCGGCGTTTTCACCGACGGTTACCCGGTCGGCGCCTTGCACGTCGTTGGTCAGTACGTTGCCGTTGAGGGTCAGCAGGGTTTCCGAGGCCGTTGAAGCATTGCTGTCGTACATGCCTTTTGGCAGGTCGTCGACGATGTTGACGTTGATCTGCCCGGTCGCACTGTCGCCATCGGTGTCGGTGGCCACGACGTTGAAGTTCTCGGTCAGGCTGTTGGCGCCGTTGGCCGTTGGATGGGCTTCGTTGTTGTTCAGCGTGTAGCTGTAGCTGATCACCCCGGTGGCGGCGTTAAATCCGGTGATGGTCAGGGTGCTGCCCAGTGGCGTGACCGCCGTTTGCGGGAAGCCGGCGGCCACACCACCGCTGACGACCGTGATGCCGCCGACGGTCAGGGTCTGCAGGCCATCGAGCGCGGTCACGGTGAAGGTGCCGCTCTGGGTCAGGGTTGGCGTGTTGGGGCTGCTGCCGTCGCTGAGATTCTTTTCGTAAACCGTCAGCTCACCGCCATACACGTTGAGGCCGTTGAGGTCCACCGGATCATCGTTGTTGTAGACGTTCAGCACCAGGTTCGCGGTGCTGCTGTCGCCGTCCGAATCGGTGAGGGTGTAGGTGAAGGTTTCGGTGCCGTCGCCACCGCCGTGCAGGGCTTTGAAGTCGGCATCATTGGGGTTCAGCGTGTAGATGTAAGTGCCGTTGGCGTTGAGCACCAGGGTGCCGTAAGTGCCAGTGAACGTACCGGGGGTGATGGGTCCGGCATTTTCCCCGAGCGTTACCCGGTCGGCGCCTTGCACGTCGTTGCTCAGTACGTTGCCGTTGAGGGTCAGCAGGGTTTCCGAGGCCGTTGAAGCATTGCTGTCGTACACGCCTTTTGGCAGGTCGTCGACGATGTTCACGTCCAGTGAACCGGTGGCGGTAGTGCCGTTGTCGTCGACCACAGTCACGGCGAACTGTTCGGGCAGGGTGTTGGCGTTGTTGCCGGTTGGGTGCGCTTCGTTATCGTTGAGGGTGTAGCTGTAGCTCACGACACCGGTCGCGGCGTTGAAGCCGGTGATGGTCAGCGTGCTGCCCAGTGGCGTGGTGATCGATTGCGGGAACCCGGCGGCCACCCCGCCGGTGACCACGGCGATGCCACCGACGGTCAGGGTCGTGACGCCGTCAAGGGCGGTGACGGTGAAGGTGCCGTTCTGGGTCAGCGCGGTGGCATCCGGTGCGCTACCGTCGCTGAGGTTTTTCTCGAAGACGGTCAACTCGCCGCCCTCAACGTTCAAACCACCAATCGTGATCGAGTCATTGTTGTTGTGGATCTGCAGCACCAGGTTCGCAGTGCGGCTGTCGCCGTCCGAATCGGTGAGGGTGTAGGTGAAGGTTTCGCTGCCGTCGCCACCGCCGTGCAGGGCTTTGAAGTCGGCATCGCTGGTGTTCAGCGTGTAGGTGTAAGTGCCGTTGGCGTTGAGCACCAGGGTGCCGTAAGTCCCGGTGAAAGTGCCTGGGGTGATCGGTCCGGTGTTTTCACCGACCGTCACGCGGTCGGCGCCTTGCACGTCGTTGCTCAGCACGTTGCCGTTCAACGTCAGCAGGGTTTCCGAAGCGGTACTGGTGTTGCTGTCGTCCACGCCATTGGGCAGGTCGTCGACGATGTTCACGTCCAGCGAACCAGTCGCTGTGGTGCCGTTGTCGTCGACCACGGTCACAGCGAACTGCTCAGGCAGGGTGTTGGCGTTGTTGCCGGTTGGGTGGGCTTCGTTATCGTTGAGGGTATAGCTGTAGCTGACGACGCCGGTCGTCGCGTTGAACCCGGTGATGGTCAGGGTGCTGCCCAGCGGGGTGGTGATCGATTGCGG
>NZ_JBFUBR010000047.1:0-2646 GCF_056405655.1 Pseudomonas sp. P1_F7 | reverse complement strand
GGGCGCCCCAAGCAAAAAACTCGAGGGCCTGGTCGTCCCATCCGCAGGACAAGGCGATGTTGGGGAACTGCCGGGCCAGCATATGCACCTGGCCCATGTCGCCGGAACTTTCCTTGATGGCGACGACGTTTTTCGATTGGCTGACACGCGTGAAATATTCTTCATCCATCGAAACGCACATGCGTCCCGGATAGTTGTAAAGCATGATCGGCAAGCCTGCTGCGCGATCGATAGTCAGCGCGTGAATCGCGTTTTCCTGTGAGGTTGGCAGCGCATAAGGCGGGGACGTGACGAGAATGGCGTCCGCTTTGATCGCTTTGGCATCCTTGGCGTACTGAACCGCATCTTCGGTACGAATCGCCCCGGTACTGACGATCAGTTGTACTCGAGTGCCGATCACGTCTTTGGCGTAGGCCGCCAACTCGGTGCGTTCTTCTGAAGTCTGCGCATAATACTCGCCGGTCGACCCGCCGATAATAATGCCGTGCACCTTCGCCTCAATCAGCGACTCCAAAACCTCCGAGTACACATTCCAGTCAATCTCCCCATCAGAGTTATAAGGAGTTACTGCTGGCGTATAAATACCTTCAAATTTCAAGATAAATGCTCCGAATGCGAGTTAAGTGGAAGATCAACGAGCGCGTCAGCTTTGATGTCTTGAGGCGCGATAAACATCTCCATGTTTTTACGGGACAGCTCCCAATGTTCAAACACGAGATCAACTACGGCAGTTTCATCACGCCGTTCAATGGCTTGAATAAAAGCGTCATGATGTCCGGCGGATTGCTCGAGACGTTTCTCCATGTCCCTGGTTTGAGGGCGAAAAAACGTATTGCCGATACGAGCATGATCAATAAGCAGTCGCCCCAGACTAGGTTCCAGGTAATGATTGCAAGCCATTTCACCCATGATGGCGTGAAACCGATTGTTCTCAACAACCATCACCAGTGCATCTTTTGAAACAGTGCCCTTGCGAAAGCGTTTCTGGGTTTCTTTTAAATCAATCAATTGGTGTGGCTTGAAATTTTGTACCGCCAGGCGGCCAATAGCTGCATAGATCATGGGGGCTACCAGAAAGAAGTTTCGAAGCGTCGCATAATTCATAGGAATGACCCGGGCGCCTCGATTCTCTCGAATGTCTATATAACCTTCGCCAGCCAAACGTCTGAACACTTCACGAACAGGGGTTCGCGATAGACCATAACGCTCACTGATAACAACCTCGTCCAGCGCTTCATCTGGATCAAGTTCCATTGTCAGAATCTGACGTTTCAAGTCTTCGTAAAGAGCACTTTTACTGCCTTTCACAAATGACCTCCAGAGGTTGTTTTGCCGACTAGTACGGGTTAACTGTTGAATCCAGACTGGCATGGGCCAAGAAGACGGTCAATAGAGTGTATTTCTGGCGTATACATTTCCAGATAGGTGCTTCATACGTCCTGAAAAATTATTTTCCCTTTGTTTTCAATGATTTGTAATTTCCGCATCAGCGCCGCAGCTTCAATTGATAACATTTGTTTATGCATTGATAAGAGTAAATGTTTCTTGTTGATGCATGATTGTCGTCGTAGCCTTATAACAGCGATATTCTACCGACGAATTGGATAAGAAAATTTCTCGTACATTCGTTCCATTACTTAGAATCTGTCTGCTCGGACTGAAATAAGGAGCTGTAGAAAAATGGCTATTGATGCAACATCGGCATTACAGAAATGCCTGCATCAGTAAGGACTCGAACGAAATGAGTGCACGGATGGCACCACCATCCAAGAAGGCACATTTTTCGGAAGACGCTCCTGGACGTGGCAAACCGTTCCGGTTCGCGGATAGAAGCAGCACGGTTTGATGGACTTGCATCCACAGACGGTACTGCGAACTCAAGACCGTTTGGCTCACCTCACCTCGTTGAGCAGGCTGAACATGTCGCCCCTTTGGTATTTTGGAGTGTGTTGACCGTGAGCACTAAATCGGCAGTTTCAAATCTTATTGCGCAGCGCAAGCCTGACCACGCGCTGCCAGGTGCCCTTTATAGCGATCCAGACGTTTACAGGCAGGATCTGGAACAGATCTGGCACAAAAGCTGGATCTTCGCAGGACACACATTTGAGCTGGAGAAGTCAGGTCAGTACCTGTCGCTGCAAATCGGCGATTACCCTGTCGCTATCGTGCGCGGCGCAGATAAACAGATTCGGGCCTTCCACAACGCCTGCCGTCATCGCGGTTCCAAGGTGTGCCCGGAAGCCAGCGGCAAGGTCGCCAAACTGGTGTGCCCTTACCACAAATGGACATTCGAGCTGGATGGCAGACTGCTTTTCGCCGGGAACATGGGGGAGGATTTCGACAAGTCTCAGCATGGGTTGAAAACCGTGCATTGTGAGGTCGTCGAAACGTACATCTATGTCTGCGTCGCTGACGTCGCCCCAGACTTTTCTTCGTTCAGGAAATCCGTTACTCCTTTCGTTGCGCCTCATAACCTGGACGACTGCAAAGTCGCGTTTGAGTCGAATATCATCGAGAAAGGCAACTGGAAACTGGTTTTCGAGAACAACCGCGAGTGTTACCACTGCGATTTTACTCACCCGGAATTGATGCACTCATTCGTCGACAACCCATCAGTGGGTGGCGCCGGCGGCGATGAGGATCTTG
>NZ_JBFUBR010000046.1:0-2836 GCF_056405655.1 Pseudomonas sp. P1_F7 | reverse complement strand
TCAATGACCACGGTCGATAATCCGATGGTGCCCGCTCCACACATCGGCAGGCAGCCGCTGACTTCGATAAACAACGCACCGAAGTCGCAGTCATCACGTACCGATGGATAGATGATGACGCCAGACATGATGTCGTGCCCCCGGGGCTCGAACATCAATGCGGTGCGTACCCAGTCGTGGTCACGCACGAAAATATCGCGCCGCTCCGCCATCGATACGGAAGGCATCAGCGGTGCTCCGCCCGCTACCACCCGAACCGGGTTGCCGCACGCGTGCGAATCAATGCAAAAAAAGCTGCGTCTCATACTGATGCCCTTTCAAAGGAGTTTGCTGGGAGAGTGACGCTGCAACGCGCCCCGTGACAGTCGATCCAGCAGCAGCGCAATAGCGACAATGGCCAAACCTGCTCGCAGCCCCAAGCCCATCTCCATCCTGGAGAGGCCACGGGTCACTTCAGCCCCCAGACCGCCGGCCCCCACCAGACCGGCCAGCACCACCATCGCCAGCGACATGAGGATGCATTGGTTCAGGCCTACCAACAGCGTGGGTGCGGCACTCGGCAGTTCAATTTTGAACAGAATGTCTTTAGGTGAAGCACCGGACGCCTGCCCCAACTCAAGGAGATCCTTGGGCAGTTGCTTGAAGGCCAGGGTCGTCAATCTGAGCATCGGCGGGATGCCGTAAACAATCGTTGCGATGATCGCGGGCACCCTCCCCAAGCTGAACAGCATCACCGCGGGGATCAGGTAAACCCAAGGCGGCACCGTCTGCATGATGTTCAGAATCGGCAGCAACGCTTCATCTACACGCTTCACCCGGGCAGCTAGAACGCCCAGCGGGAAAGCGATGGCCACCGAGATCAGGACCGCCACGCTGACGAGCGCGATCGTCTGAATGGACGCAACCCAAAGGCCAGCGAACAAACAGAAAGCCAACATCACCGCAGCGAAAACGGCGACCCGCTTATTGGCAAAAAAGAAGGCCACAACGACGACAATACCGATGAATAAATACGGATGGGGAGCAAGCAACGCTCCCTCCACTGCACCGAGTACCGCCTCAACGACCAGACTGATCCCTTTGAACAAGCCATGTAAATTCGTGTTCAGCCAATCAACGGCAGGCGCCAGGTAATCGCCTGGAGAAAATTGAATGTGCGTTGTCATTGAGATGCCCCCACCCGCGACTGTGCAGCGCTCTGCGCCAGACGATCCAGAATCATGGTCAGAATGACGATTGCGATAGCTGCGTTGATCGACTTGGCGATATCCAAAGTACGAACGGACCCGTAAATCGCCTCGCCCAAACCGCCCGAACCTACAATGCCGGCGATGACGACCATGCCGAATGCCATCATCAGGCTCTGGTTAACGCCGGCCATGATGCTGGGCATGGCGAACGGTAAGCGGATCTTGAAAAACATCTGCATACCAGTCACGCCGCTGGCATCTCCCAATTCGATGAACTCCTTGGGCGTCATGCGAATACCCAGGGAGGTCAGTCGTAGCGCGGGGGGAAGCGCGACGATAAAAGTCGCCAGCAGCGCCGTGGCAGGGCCGTAGCCGAGCAGCGCAATGGCCGGTAGCAGGTAGATGTAGGGCGGCATCGTCTGGATCAAATCCAGACAAGGATCAACCACACGATCAAAGGCCGGCGCCAGACCCGCGACGACTCCCAGCGGAATGGCGACCGCCAGTGCCAACACAGTAGCGGTGAGCACCAGTGCAAGCGTACTGACTGTCTCTGGCCACAAACCGATAAGGTCGCACAGCAACAATGCCAGACCTGAGAGAATCGCGAAGCGGACGCCGACAACACGCCAGCCAATCAACGCCATGACAATCGCCACGACGTAATGCGCTGGATAAGCAATACACCACAGCACGCCTTGGTAAATGCCATTCAGCCCCGCATTGACGGCATCGAACACGAACTCGCCATTATCTGAAAGCCATTCCAGCCCCGTATCAATGGATGCATCGAACTGACTGGAAAAATCCGGCGTGCTCATGCGGACGCCTCCATCGCATTGGCAGTTGCTACGGGCGCCAATTCATTGGGAATACCTTGCACGCCCCGCAACAGATCACGGGGGGTAATGATCCCCACCACTGTTCCGTTATCGACGACGGCAAGCGCGTCGCGCTCGGACTTCATCGTCAATCCGATAAGTTCATTGATATCGGCATCAAGCGAGGTTTTGGTGAGCCTGGAGATGTCACATGTCAGGTGAGCTGCCTTGTAGGCCAGGACCGACGTCATGACCGAGTGAGCCTTCACCAGATGCAGTCGGGAAATGCCGGCGACAAATTCCGCCACGTAGTCGTCAGCCGGGTTGAGCACGATCTCCTCGGCGGTGCCGACCTGAATGATGGCGCCATCCTTCATGATCGCAATGCGATCACCAATGCGGATGGCCTCGTCCAGGTCGTGGGTAATAAACACCGCGGACTTGCCCAGTTCCTTGGTCAATTGGCGGAACTCATCCTGCAACTGTCGGCGAATCAGCGGATCAAGCGCGCTGAACGGCTCATCCATCAAAATCACTTCTGGATCGGCAGTCAGTGCGCGCGCCAGCCCGACTCGTTGTTGCATGCCCCCGGACAGCTCGCTGGGATAGCGCGAAGTCCACTCGCTCAATCCAACCTTCGCCAACGCCTGCTCGGCCACTTTGTAACGCTCGGCCTTGCCCACACCCTGCACTTCCAGGCCAAACGCGGTGTTCTCAAGAACCGTACGGTTAGGTAGCAAGGCAACGCTTTGAAAGACCATACCGATGTGACGCGCCCTCACCTCTCGCAGTTGTGCCGGCGACAAGGATGAAACGTCCTTGCCT
>NZ_JBFUBR010000045.1:0-3042 GCF_056405655.1 Pseudomonas sp. P1_F7 | reverse complement strand
TCCGCAGCCACTGACGGCGGCTGCGGACGCCAGCCCCTACACCCTGCAGAAGAGCGGCGGCTCCAGCTCCATCCTGGCGCAGAATCCGCCGGCTGAAGTCTGGCCTGTGGCCGTTCAGTTCTTTCAGGACAACGGCTTTCGTCTGGATGAACAGCGTCCGCAAACCGGCGAATTCACCACGACCTGGCAGCATTCCGACGAACTGTCTGCGGCCATGGGCAAGCGCCTGAGCGCGGCTGGCGTCAGCACAGACAGCGAAACCCGCGTGCGGGTGCGCATCGAGCCGGGCGTGCAGCGCAACACCAGTGAAGTCTATGTGGTCAGCGCCGAGCGTCCTGCCGGCAGCACAGCTGACGTGGCTTTCACCAACCGTTCGGTCAACACTGGCCTGGATGCGGCACTGGTCGATGACATGCTCGCGAGCATGAGCCGTATCTCGGAGAAGGGTGGTTCGGTCTCGATGCTGGCTTCGCGTGATTTCGACGCGCCTAGCCGTGTCAGCCTGAGCGAAGACGGCAGCGGCAACCCTGTGCTGAACGTCGGTACCGACCTGGATCGTGCCTGGTCGAGCGTCGGTCGTGCACTGGAACAAGGCGAATGGCGCGTTGAAGACATCAACCGCAGTCTGGGCCTGTACTACATCAACCTGGCCGAAAAAGCCGAGAAGAAAGACGACAAGCCTGGCTTCTTCAGCAGCCTGTTCGGCAGCGCGCCGAGCAAGGAAGAGCTTGACGCTCGCGCCGAACGTTATCAGGTTCGCCTGAGCAAGGTTGGCGAGAACGTCCAGGTCACCGTCGAGAAAAACATCAACACCGTGGCGCCGGCAGATGTGGCGCGTAAAGTGTTGAGCAAGATTCAGGACAACCTGGGCTGATCCTATGCGTTTTGCCGTTCTCGGCAGCGGCAGTCAAGGGAACGGCACGCTGATAGCCAGCGCCGATACGTACGTATTGGTGGATTGTGGTTTTTCCCTGCGGGAAACCGAAAAACGCCTGCTGCGCCTGGGTGTGAACCCTGCACAGCTGGGCGCGATACTCGTGACCCACGAACATGCCGACCACGTGCATGGCGTGGGTTTGCTGTCTCGGCGCTACAATCTGCCTGTCTACCTCAGTCGCGGGACCTTGCGCGGGATGCGCAAACCGATTGAACCCGCAGGCTTTCTGGCCGGCGGCGAGCAACTGCAAATCGGCGACTTGAGCATCGGTGTCATTGCCGTGGCCCACGATGCACAAGAACCGACGCAATATGTGTTCAGTGACGGTTTACGGCGCTTCGGCCTGTTGACCGACCTGGGGTCGTATTGTGACAAGGTGCTGGACGGCTATCGGGACCTCGATGCGTTGATGATCGAGTCCAATCACTGTCGTGACATGCTGGCTCGCGGTCATTACCCGTACTTTCTCAAGCAGCGGGTGGGCGGTGAACTGGGACATTTGAATAACCACCAGGCGGCATTCCTGGTGGCCGAGCTGGGCTGGAAAGACCTGCAACACCTGGTTCTGGCCCATCTGAGCAGCAAGAACAACCTGCCGCAGCTGGCCCGGCAATGTTTTGTCGACACCCTCGGGTGCGACCCGGACTGGCTGCAACTGGCCGATCAAGATTCAGGGCTCGACTGGCGTCACATCGCCTAGCCCATCTACTTAGCAAGCGGAGCCCATCATGGAAAAACGTGAAGAACTCTACCGCGGCAAAGCCAAATCGGTTTACAAGACCGACGACGCTAACCGTTTGATCCTGCTGTTTCGCAACGACACTTCGGCGTTCGACGGCAAGCGTATCGAACAGCTTGACCGCAAAGGCATGGTGAACAACAAGTTCAACGCCTTCATCATGCAGAAGCTCGAAGCTGCTGGCGTGCCGACCCAATTCGACAAGCTGCTGGGCGACAACGAATGCCTGGTGAAAAAGCTCGACATGATTCCGGT
This sequence comes from Pseudomonas sp. P1_F7, assembly GCF_056405655.1. Lineage (NCBI taxonomy): Bacteria > Pseudomonadati > Pseudomonadota > Gammaproteobacteria > Pseudomonadales > Pseudomonadaceae > Pseudomonas > Pseudomonas sp. P1_F7. The sequence goes on along the minus strand of NZ_JBFUBR010000045.1, from coordinate 1,111 downwards.
CGAGTGCGTCGTGCGCAACTACGCCGCTGGCAGCCTGGTCAAGCGTCTGGGGGTTGAAGAGGGCATGAAGCTCAACCCTTACACCTTCGAACTGTTCCTGAAGGACGATGCCAAGGGCGATCCGTTCATCAACGAGTCCCACGTCGTGGCTTTCGGCTGGGGCACCGCCGAGCAACTGGTTCGCATGAAAGAACTGTCGCTCAAGGTCAACGAAGTCCTGAGCAAACTGTTTGACGACGCCGGCCTGCTGCTGGTCGACTTCAAACTGGAATTCGGCGTGTTCCACGATGGTTCCATCGTGCTGGGCGACGAATTCAGCCCGGACGGCTGCCGTCTGTGGGACAAGGCCACCGGCAAGAAAATGGACAAGGACCGCTTCCGTCAGGGCCTCGGTGACGTCATCGAAGCCTACGAAGAAGTCGCCAATCGTCTGGGCGTACCGCTTTAACCGACGCAAGCATCTGATAGCACAGAAATATTTCGCTTAGGGGGTTCGCTTCCTGCGAAAGTGTTGTTATGATGCGCGCCGTTGGAGAGATGCCAGAGTGGCCGAATGGGACGGATTCGAAATCCGTTGTACCTTCACCGGTACCTAGGGTTCGAATCCCTATCTCTCCGCCATTATTGAATAAGACTAAGCCCCTGAAATGGTTAAACATTTCAGGGGCTTTTTCGTTTCGGTCATATTGATTGGGGCATTTCGTGTCCCGGTATTTTTGACGCGATGCCTGTCATGCTCTTGGGGTCTCTGGGTATCCATTTGCCGTGGGGCTTTCTCACCATTGTCTATCTATATGTCCAGGCGATGTGGTTTGGGTTCGCAGCAGCCCTGGTACTTTATATAGATGCTGGCGGTTTTCACGGTGGCAACCCGGGCGCTTTGGTAAAGAAGAAGAATTTTAAGGTGGGGGGTTGACCACGTATTTTAATGCTGTACTATTCGCCTCCCGCTAACGAGCAGTTTGATGTTGCTCTTGGCTTAAGTAGTTGATTTTATTGAAAAATCAGAAACTTTTAAGGTTGCAAATTGAAAAGATGCGCTGTAAGATGCGCACCTCGGTTGAGACGAAAGATCTTAACCAACCGCTCTTTAACAACTGAATCAAGCAAT
>NZ_JBFUBR010000044.1:0-3632 GCF_056405655.1 Pseudomonas sp. P1_F7 | reverse complement strand
GACGGTTACCACGGTGTGATTCATGACTGGGGTGAAGTCGTAACAAGGTAGCCGTAGGGGAACCTGCGGCTGGATCACCTCCTTAATCGACGACTCAGCTGCTCCATAAGTTCCCACACGAATTGCTTGATTCATTGAAGAAGACGATAAGAAGCAGCCTTTGGGGTTGTAGCTYAGTTGGTTAGAGCGCACCCCATGCTCCGTGGTAAAGAGCAGGGTGAGGTCGGCCTTAGCAGCTCGAAATTGGGTCTGTAGCTCAGTTGGTTAGAGCGCACCCCTGATAAGGGTGAGGTCGGCAGTTCGAATCTGCCCAGACCCACCAATTTTGTGTGGGAAACGCCTGTAGAAATACGGGGCCATAGCTCAGCTGGGAGAGCGCCTGCCTTGCACGCAGGAGGTCAACGGTTCGATCCCGTTTGGCTCCACCACTACTGCTTCTGATTGTGTAAAGCTTAGAAATGAGCATTCCATCGGTTCGATGGTGAATGTTGATTTCTAGTCTTTGACTAGTTCGTTCTTTAAAAATTTGGGTATGTGATAGAAAGATAGACTGAACGTTACTTTCACTGGTAACGGATCAGGCTAAGGTAAAATTTGTGAGTTGCTCTTTATGAGCAAGAATCGAATTTTCGGCGAATGTCGTCTTCAYAGTATAACCAGATTGCTTGGGGTTATATGGTCAAGTGAAGAAGCGCATACGGTGGATGCCTTGGCAGTCAGAGGCGATGAAAGACGTGGTAGCCTGCGAAAAGCTTCGGGGAGTCGGCAAACAGACTTTGATCCGGAGATGTCTGAATGGGGGAACCCAGCCATCATAAGATGGTTATCTTGTACTGAATACATAGGTGCAAGAGGCGAACCAGGGGAACTGAAACATCTAAGTACCCTGAGGAAAAGAAATCAACCGAGATTCCCTTAGTAGTGGCGAGCGAACGGGGACYAGCCCTTAAGTGGCTTTGAGATTAGCGGAACGCTCTGGAAAGTGCGGCCATAGTGGGTGATAGCCCTGTACGCGAAAATCTCTTGGTCATGAAATCGAGTAGGACGGAGCACGAGAAACTTTGTCTGAATATGGGGGGACCATCCTCCAAGGCTAAATACTACTGACTGACCGATAGTGAACTAGTACCGTGAGGGAAAGGCGAAAAGAACCCCGGAGAGGGGAGTGAAATAGATCCTGAAACCGTATGCGTACAAGCAGTGGGAGCCCACTTTGTTGGGTGACTGCGTACCTTTTGTATAATGGGTCAGCGACTTATTTTCAGTGGCGAGCTTAACCGAATAGGGGAGGCGTAGCGAAAGCGAGTCTTAATAGGGCGTCTAGTCGCTGGGAATAGACCCGAAACCGGGCGATCTATCCATGGGCAGGTTGAAGGTTAGGTAACACTGACTGGAGGACCGAACCGACTACCGTTGAAAAGTTAGCGGATGACCTGTGGATCGGAGTGAAAGGCTAATCAAGCTCGGAGATAGCTGGTTCTCCTCGAAAGCTATTTAGGTAGCGCCTCATGTATCACTGTAGGGGGTAGAGCACTGTTTCGGCTAGGGGGTCATCCCGACTTACCAAACCGATGCAAACTCCGAATACCTACAAGTGCCGAGCATGGGAGACACACGGCGGGTGCTAACGTCCGTCGTGAAAAGGGAAACAACCCAGACCGTCAGCTAAGGTCCCAAAGTTATGGTTAAGTGGGAAACGATGTGGGAAGGCTTAGACAGCTAGGAGGTTGGCTTAGAAGCAGCCACCCTTTAAAGAAAGCGTAATAGCTCACTAGTCGAGTCGGCCTGCGCGGAAGATGTAACGGGGCTCAAACCATACACCGAAGCTACGGGTATCATCTTMGGATGATGCGGTAGAGGAGCGTTCTGTAAGCCTGTGAAGGTGAGTTGAGAAGCTTGCTGGAGGTATCAGAAGTGCGAATGCTGACATGAGTAACGACAATGGGTGTGAAAAACACCCACGCCGAAAGACCAAGGTTTCCTGCGCAACGTTAATCGACGCAGGGTTAGTCGGTCCCTAAGGCGAGGCTGAAAAGCGTAGTCGATGGAAAACAGGTTAATATTCCTGTACTTCTGGTTATTGCGATGGAGGGACGGAGAAGGCTAGGCCAGCTTGGCGTTGGTTGTCCAAGTTTAAGGTGGTAGGCTGRRATCTTAGGTAAATCCGGGATYYTAAGGCCGAGAGCTGATGACGAGTGTTCCTTTGGAACACGAAGTGGTTGATGCCATGCTTCCAAGAAAAGCTTCTAAGCTTCAGGTAACCAGGAACCGTACCCCAAACCGACACAGGTGGTTGGGTAGAGAATACCAAGGCGCTTGAGAGAACTCGGGTGAAGGAACTAGGCAAAATGGCACCGTAACTTCGGGAGAAGGTGCGCCGGTGAGGGTGAAGCATTTRCTGCGTAAGCCCACGCCGGTCGAAGATACCAGGCCGCTGCGACTGTTTATTAAAAACACAGCACTCTGCAAACACGAAAGTGGACGTATAGGGTGTGACGCCTGCCCGGTGCCGGAAGGTTAATTGATGGGGTTAGCTAACGCGAAGCTCTTGATCGAAGCCCCGGTAAACGGCGGCCGTAACTATAACGGTCCTAAGGTAGCGAAATTCCTTGTCGGGTAAGTTCCGACCTGCACGAATGGCGTAACGATGGCGGCGCTGTCTCCACCCGAGACTCAGTGAAATTGAAATCGCTGTGAAGATGCAGTGTATCCGCGGCTAGACGGAAAGACCCCGTGAACCTTTACTATAGCTTTGCACTGGACTTTGAATTTGCTTGTGTAGGATAGGTGGGAGGCTTTGAAGCGTGGACGCCAGTTCGCGTGGAGCCAACCTTGAAATACCACCCTGGCAACTTTGAGGTTCTAACTCAGGTCCGTTATCCGGATCGAGGACAGTGTATGGTGGGTAGTTTGACTGGGGCGGTCTCCTCCTAAAGAGTAACGGAGGAGTACGAAGGTGCGCTCAGACCGGTCGGAAATCGGTCGTAGAGTATAAAGGCAAAAGCGCGCTTGACTGCGAGACAGACACGTCGAGCAGGTACGAAAGTAGGTCTTAGTGATCCGGTGGTTCTGTATGGAAGGGCCATCGCTCAACGGATAAAAGGTACTCCGGGGATAACAGGCTGATACCGCCCAAGAGTTCATATCGACGGCGGTGTTTGGCACCTCGATGTCGGCTCATCACATCCTGGGGCTGAAGCCGGTCCCAAGGGTATGGCTGTTCGCCATTTAAAGTGGTACGCGAGCTGGGTTTAGAACGTCGTGAGACAGTTCGGTCCCTATCTGCCGTGGACGTTTGAGATTTGAGAGGGGCTGCTCCTAGTACGAGAGGACCGGAGTGGACGAACCTCTGGTGTTCCGGTTGTCACGCCAGTGGCATTGCCGGGTAGCTATGTTCGGAAAAGATAACCGCTGAAAGCATCTAAGCGGGAAACTTGCCTCAAGATGAGATCTCACTGGGACCTTGAGTCCCCTGAAGGGCCGTCGAAGACTACGACGTTGATAGGTTGGGTGTGTAAGCGCTGTGAGGCGTTGAGCTAACCAATACTAATTGCCCGTGAGGCTTGACCATATAACACCCAAGCAATTTGCTGACCTGAAAAGGCACCAGATTGCGGTGTGTGAAGACGAAA
>NZ_JBFUBR010000043.1:0-3861 GCF_056405655.1 Pseudomonas sp. P1_F7 | reverse complement strand
GTATGACTATCAATCCAACCCTTGATAGCCTCGTCCATGGTCTTGCCATCCTTGACTTCAGCATTCATCGCGGTGATGTCCGTGATAGGCACATATACGCTGGCCATTAGTTCACGCGCACGCGGATTGGCTTCAGCGAAGCCTTTGTGTCCGATCCAGTAATAACCCTGCAATGGCGGGAAGACCCCTTTTGGATCTTTCAAGAATTTGAGATCAAATTTCTTGGTCATCCACGATGGATCCCAGACGGTTACCGCCACCCACTCTTTGCGGTCGACTGCCGACTTTAAAGCCGCGGTCATGGCGGAAGTACTGCCTTCGACCAGCTTGAGCTTGATGTCGTACGCTTTGACAACGTTGTTCGCGTCACTCATCAAACCCGAACCAGGCTCGATGCCTATGATTCTGTTACCCAGTTTGTCCGCGTTTGCATTCAGCTGCTCGATGGAGTCGATGTCCACGTAACTGGGTACTGCCATGCCCTGATAAAGACCATAGGAGACCGGTGACAGCTTCTCGATTTTGTTTTTGTTCTTTTTCCAGTAATCGGCTGCGGCGTAATCAGTCTGGGATGCCAACACTTGAATATCCCCTTTGCTGAGTGCAGCGTAGGCGATACCCCACTCGGAAAACTCCACTACTTTTACGGTATATCCAGCGTTCTCGAGTACCTTCTTGGTAATGCCGCTGATAGGCACCAAGTCCTCCCAAGACATGGTGCCCATTACTATGTTTTTTTCTTCAGCGTGTGCCTGCAAACTCATCATACCCACAAGCGCGAGCGCGCAGAATGCCTTCCAAATATTCTTCATGGATTGTTCCGTTCTTATTAGTGACTTATTAAACGGCCTTTATAGGAAAAGCCGACAACTTAAACTTGTTAACCTTCTCGCCCGGCCCAAAACTCATGCCAGCGAATAACTGAACTGACGCCCAGCTTCGTTATTATCTTGGGTGGTAGCTTGCTGGGGCCTGGTGCGTGACTGAAGCTATCGAGAAACTCCGAACGCGTACCCGATGCCAACTCCGCAGCCATCACACCTGCCAGGGTGCTTTTCACAGTACCCAGCCCATTCTCGCAGCAAGCCGAGTACAGGTTTTCTTCAATCTCGCCAAATGCAGCGGCGCTGTTACGACTCAGACACAGACGGCCGGCCCAACTGAATTCCAACGCAGTGGATTTCAATTCGGGAAAGCGGGCATCCAGGGAATGTCGCTGTTCTTTGGCCACCGCAGCTACCCGCTCTGGAGTGACCTGGATACTCGGGTCATAGGTGAACTTGGTCCGGATGACGATACGCGAGAGACCGTCTGAAGAGATCTTGCGAACGGTCGCGCCCATTGGATCCGCCGGCAACAACGCCCACCTGGCTTTGCCCGGTACGTCTTTCTTGAACTCATCATCACTGTACGCCGCCGTCATGGAAGCGTAAGTGAAGACGTGCAGTAGTCGTCCTTGATAATGGCCAAAGTCTTCAATGTGCCCGTTGACCCCCAAGATGACCTTGGGTGCGTGCACCGTCCCGTTATGAGACCGAGCGCTCCAACCGCTTCCCTGCTTGGTCAATTCAATAATCGGAGAACGTTCGAACAGCGTGATTTTCCCTTCGAGCCCTGCTGCCAGGTCTCTAATGTATTGCGCGGGTTGAATCATCACTGCGCCGGGGGTGTAGATCCCACCGTGGTAATAGGTGGACCCGGTGATTTCGCGCATTTGCGCGGCATCAAACATCTCGAACTTTTCGCCAATGCGCTCAAGGGATTTGGCGTAATTGACGTTCAGCTTCAGTCCACGCTCAGTGGCGGCCGCGTTGATCTTCCCTGAAGGGTCGAAGGTGTCTGGGGACATGCCGTACTCGCGTGCGGCTTCAGCGGCAAAAGCAATTGCAAAACGATTTTGGGTGATTTCCAGCGCCGTTGCAGACTCACTCGCTACGGAGTATTCCCCGGACGACAGACTGTGCGGCACATCGATCATGAAACCAGAGTTTCTGCCCGACGGCCCCTTGGCGACTTCATGCGCATCGACCACAACAATGCTGTCACCCGGGTGTAGCTGTGAAAGTCTGCGAGCGGCGGACAGGCCGGCAAAACCGGCCCCGATAATCAGCCAGTCCGCCGTCACGTTTCCATCAAGCATGCGGACAGGCGCAGTGCGTGCGGAAATCGCCTCCCAACCTGAAACCCCGGTGTCTACCGGCAGGCGCTTGATGGTATGGGTGCTCATTTTTCGGTCTCTTCATCCGACCGATCAGACACATCGATCCAGATGGTTTTGATTTCGGTGTATTGATCGTGGGCAAAAATCGATTTGTCCCGACCGCCGAAGCCCGACTCCTTGTAGCCACCGAAAGGCGTGGATGCATCGCCCTCGCCAAAGCAGTTCACGGTGACGATGCCGGCGCGAATTTCCCGCGACAACTTGATTGCCCGCCGCAGACTGCCGGTGTAAACAGAGGCCGCCAAGCCATAGACCGTGTCATTGGCCAGCGCAATGGCTTCGGAGATCGTGTTGAAGGAGGTGACCGAGAGAATCGGGCCGAAGATCTCTTCCTGAAAAAGCCGGTTGTCTCGACCTACACCGTCAATCACCGTTGGCTCTACAAAGGCACCGTCTTTGGTCGCGCCACCGTAAACCACTTCAAGCTTTCCGGCGGCGGCGTGCTCAAGGTACGACTTCACTTTGGCAAAATGCTCAGGGCTGACCAGCGACCCTACGCGGTTTTCCGGATCGAGTGGATCGCCCATTTTCCATTCGCGGATGTAGGTGCCCATGCGCTTCAGTAGCTCGTCTTTAACAGACGCGTGGACGATCAGACGAGAAGTCGCGGAGCAGTTTTCGCCCATGTTCCAGAACGCGCCATTGACGACGTGTTGAGCGACGAGATCCAAATCCTGGGCATCGTCCATCACCACGGCCGGGTTTTTCCCGCCGCACTCAAGGACGATGCGTTTCAGGTTCGAATCGGCGGCGTAATGCAGGAAGCGGCGGCCGGTTGCGGTGGAGCCGGTGAAGCTCACCATGTCGACATCGTTATGCAAACCGATCGGCTCTCCGACGTCCTTGCCCGTACCGGTCACAATGTTGAGTACACCAGCGGGTATACCGGCTTCAAACGCCAGTTGCGCGACACGCAAGGTGGTCAGCGAGGTTTGTTCAGCAGGTTTGACGATGACCGAACAGCCCGCAGCGAGGGCGGGGCCGATTTTCCACGCTAGCATCAGCAGCGGGAAGTTCCAGGGCAATACGCAGCCCACCACGCCGATCGGCTCCCGAACTACCATGGTCAGCGCGTCGCTGCCCACCGGGGCGGTGTTGTCATAAATCTTGTCAATCAGTTCTGCGTGCCAGCGGATCGTGTGGATGGTGTCCGGGATGTCGACCAACTGACATTCACTGACCGGTTTGCCGCTATCGAGACTTTCGAGGACGGCCAGTTCGTATTGATGGCCTTCAAGCAGGTTTGCAAACTTCAACAGAACCGCTTTGCGCTCCCGCGGAGAAATAGATCTCCAGCGCCCATCCTCAAAGGCCTCCTTGGCAGTGCTTACCGCGAAGTCGACATCTTCGGACGAACAAGCTGCGACGTCGGTTAAAAAGTCACCGGTCGCCGGATTGTTCGTGGCGAAGGTTTTGCCGGAGATCGCGGGTTTAAACGCGCCATTGATGAACGCCTTGGACGGCAACGAAATGTCTTTGGCCAGAGCGGCATACTCGGCCTTGCTCAGAAGATCACCCATGGCTGGCTCCCGAAGAAATGTTGGCTACGTTACGTTTGAGTTCAGTAATGACCGACGCGAAGCTCTGCTTTTCGTCCGCTTCAAGTGGCTGCAATGGCAGGCGCACGTTACCGACTTTCA
>NZ_JBFUBR010000042.1:0-4794 GCF_056405655.1 Pseudomonas sp. P1_F7 | reverse complement strand
TCAACACCTCTTTTTCAACTCCCTTTTGGCTTCGATGAACTGAAGCACCTGCTGTCGAAAACCGAGTAACTCGTTGTTTACCAAGGAGTTTTCCGTTTCGACTGCGCCGGAAGTGGGGCGAATTATAGACACCTGGAATCTGCCGTCAAGCACTGATTTAGGTTTTCTATCAATAAGCTGCAGAAAGCAGCAAAACGCCTCAAAGGAAGCCTATATAGAGGAGCCGAAACGCCCCTCTATATAGAAGAGTCCTATCAGAGAACGCCCGAAGCCTTGAATGCAGACACCACCCCGGCATCCAGGCCCAACACCCGCTGCAAAACCTCCAACGTGTGCTCACCCAGCAAAGGAGGTGCAAAACGGTATTCCACCGGCGTCTCCGACAGTCGAATCGGGCTCGCCACCTGAGGCACCATCCCGGCCAGCGCATGCGGCAGCTCGATAGCCAACCCACGCGCCTTGACCTGAGGATCGGCAAACATCTGCGCCACGTCATTGATAGGCCCGCAGGGCACGCCAGCCTGTTCCAGCTGCGCCACCCACTCAGCCGTAGTCTTGAACACCGTCGCCTGGCGGATCAGCGGAATCAGCACTGTCCTGTTTGCCACCCGCAGCTTGTTGGTCGCAAAACGCGGATCGTCCGCCCACTGCGGTTGCCCGGCCACTTCCGCGAACTTGCGGAACTGACCATCGTTTCCGACGGTAAGGATGAAGTCGCCATCCGCCGTAGGAAAATCCTGATAGGGCACGATGTTCGGATGAGCATTACCCAGGCGTTTAGGCGCATTGCCTGTCGTCAGGTAGTTCATTGCCTGGTTGGCCAGACAAGCCACCTGTACGTCCAGCAGAGCCATATCGATATGCTGACCACCGCCGTCGTGGTCCCGATGCGCAAGCGCAGCCAGGATCGCGACAGTCGAATACAGCCCGGTCAGGATGTCCGTCAGCGCCACGCCAACCTTCACCGGCCCCGCACCCTCTTCGCCCTCAGGTCTCCCCGTCAGGCTCATGAGGCCGCCCAGCCCCTGGATCATGAAGTCATAACCCGCACGCTTGGCGTAAGGACCGGTCTGGCCGAACCCGGTGATCGAGCAATAGATCAGATCCGGATTGATCGCCTTCAGCGATTCATAGTCCAGGCCATAAGCCGCCAGACCGCCGACCTTGAAGTTCTCGATCAGGATGTCCGACTTGGCCGCCAGTTCACGCACCAGCTTCTGCCCTTCAGGGCGTGTGAAGTCGATGGTGACCGATTGTTTGTTGCGATTGGCCGACAAGTAATAGGCGGCCTCGCTGGTGTTCTCGCCATAAGCGTCCTTAAGGAACGGCGGCCCCCAGGCGCGCGTGTCATCGCCGTTACCCGGACGCTCGACCTTGATCACTTCAGCGCCAAGGTCGGCCAGGATCTGCCCGGCCCAAGGCCCGGCCAATACCCGCGATAAATCCAGTACCCGTAGATGCGTAAGCGCGCCCATGGACGTTCTCCTATTAATAGAACGCCTGGATGCCGGTTTGCGCGCGACCGAGGATCAGTGCGTGGACGTCGTGTGTACCTTCATAGGTATTCACCACTTCCAGGTTCACCAGGTGGCGAGCGACACCGAACTCATCGGAGATACCGTTGCCGCCCAACATATCGCGAGCCATGCGCGCGATGTCCAGGGACTTGCCGCAGGAGTTGCGCTTCATCATCGAGGTAATTTCGACCGCAGCAGTCCCCTCATCCTTCATACGACCCAGACGCAGGCAACCTTGCAGCGCCATGGTGATTTCGGTCTGCATGTCGGCCAGTTTCTTCTGGATCAACTGAGTGGCAGCCAGTGGGCGACCGAACTGTTGACGATCCAGGGTGTACTGGCGAGCGGTGTGCCAGCAGAACTCAGCCGCACCCAGCGCACCCCAGGAGATGCCGTAACGTGCCGAGTTGAGGCAAGTGAAAGGCCCCTTCAGGCCACGGACATCCGGGAAGATGTTCTCTTCCGGCACGAACACGTTGTCCATGACGATTTCACCGGTGATCGATGCCCGCAGGCCCACCTTGCCGTGAATCGCCGGAGCGCTCAGGCCTTTCCAGCCTTTCTCCAGTACGAAGCCGCGGATGTCGCCGGCATCGTCCTTGGCCCAGACCACGAACACATCGGCGATCGGGCTGTTGGTGATCCACATCTTGCTGCCAGTGAGGCTGTAGCCGCCTTCCACTTTGCGCGCACGACTGATCATCGCGCCCGGGTCGGAGCCGTGGTTAGGCTCGGTCAGGCCGAAGCAGCCGATCCACTCACCCGACGCCAGTTTCGGCAGGTACTTCTGCTTCTGCGCTTCGGTACCGAATTCATTGATTGGCACCATCACCAGCGAGGACTGCACGCTCATCATCGAGCGGTAGCCGGAGTCGATACGCTCGACTTCACGGGCAATCAGGCCATAGCTGACATAGTTCAGGCCGCTACCGCCGTACTGCTCGGGGATGGTTGCGCCCAACAGGCCGACTTCGCCCATTTCGCGGAAGATGGCCGGGTCGGTCTTCTCATGACGGAAAGCTTCGAGGATGCGCGGCGCAAGGCTTTGCTGAGCGAATTGCGCAGCCGTGTCGCGAATCATGCGTTCTTCTTCAGTGAGCTGTTGATCCAGCAGCAGGGGATCGATCCAGTTGAAGCTTGCTTTACCGCCCATGAGTGTGTCCTCTCGAATCGGGTCAAATAACGTGGACTGATCCTAGGCCCGGATCGGCGCTACGGCAAACGAGGATTTTGCATACTGTTGTGCTAATTTCTCACTCCGAAACGTCGCGAAAGAGCCTTTATGCGATGTATTAGTGAGGTTGATGTACATGCGCAGAAAGATACCCAGCACCACCGCCCTGATCAGTTTCGAGGCCGCGGCGCGCCACGAGAGCTTCACCAAGGCCGCCCAGGAACTTTCGCTGACCCAAGGGGCGATTTGCCGACAGATCGCCAGCCTTGAAGAGTTCCTCAGTGTGGAGCTGTTCCGACGCTCGCGGCGCGGGGTCAAGCTGACGGAGGCCGGGCTTTCCTACAGCCGTCGAGTGGCCACTCAACTCGATGCGGTTGAGCGCGACACTTTGTCCGTAATGGGCCAGCAGGGCACCAACGTGATCGAGTTGGCCGTAGTTCCGACCTTCGGCACCCAATGGCTGCTGCCGCGACTCAAGGACTTTCAGCAGAAGCACCCGGAAGTGACGGTCAACCTGACCAACCGCACGCGGCCGTTCCTGTTCGCCGACACGGATTTCGATGCCGCCATCTACTTCGGTGACGCGGATTGGTCGGGTACGGAATCCCACAGGCTGATGGGTGAAAATCCGATGCCCGTTTGCAGCCCCAACCTGCTCGGAAACAAGACCGGTCTGACGCCTGGCGAAATCGCAGACTTACCTCTTCTGCAACAAACCACCCGCCCCTATGCCTGGCGTCAATGGTTCGATTCCCAACACCTGAATGTCCCGCGAGACATGACAGGCCCCCGCTATGAACTATTCTCCATGCTCGCCCAGGCAGCCATGCACGACATGGGCATTGCCCTGATTCCCCCATTCCTGATTCAAAGGGAGTTGAAAGAGAAACGCCTGGTGATTGCCAACCCGCAAGCACTGTCCAGCATCAAGGCTTACTACCTGATGATTCCTGAGCGAAAGGTCGAATCCGCGTCTTTGAGGGCATTTCGTGACTGGCTGGTAAATCAGGCGCACAGCTACAGCCTAGAAGGATAAAGGCCCCTTATCGTTACCTGACCCCGTAGTCAGCAAATACAAAGCCCTACAGATATACGTATTTGTCGCATACCAGCAAACTGTATCGAGAAGTCGTACAAACGTTCCACAAGCGCCTGACCACGCGGCTTTGCGCCACTATTTCGAAGCGATGCCGCATCATTCATACGGCCGATGTGTAAATTCTTCAATTTCGGCCAGAATCCTTGCAAAGCACGGTCTGCAAGGGATTGACCCGGTTGGTTGCGACATTCGGTCACGGGGTGACTTGTAGTTAATTTTCCGTCACCCGTCATAATCCCTTGAAGGGCACAAAGTTCGCCTGCAAAATGCCGCGCCCCGCCCTGATTTGGCGGGATCGTGCTGATCGGCCGCCCCAGCCGCACCATCCGTAGTGCATGGGTTTACTCAATAAGATCACGCAGGAGATTTGACGTGCACATTGGTGTTCCTCTCGAAACCCAGACCGGTGAAACACGGGTTGCTGCAACCCCGGAAACCATCAAGAAGCTGATCGGCCAGGGCCATAAGGTCACTGTACAAAGCGGCGCCGGCGTGAATGCCAGCGTTGTCGACAGTGCCTATGAAGCGGCAGGCGCAACCATTGGCAACGCCAATGACGCGTTTGCTGCAGAGCTGATTTTGAAGGTGGTCGCGCCCAGCGACAGCGAGCTGGCGCTGATTAAAAGCGGCACCGTTGTGGTAGGGATGCTCAACCCGTTCAGCAACGAAACCATCGCCAAGCTGGCCGAGTGCGGGATTACCGCCTTTGCCCTGGAGGCGGCGCCGCGCACCTCCCGTGCCCAAAGCCTGGATGTGCTGTCCTCGCAAGCCAACATCGCCGGCTATAAAGCCGTGTTGCTGGCCGCGCACTACTATCCGCGTTTCATGCCGATGCTGATGACCGCTGCGGGCACAGTGAAAGCGGCGCGCGTGCTGATCCTCGGTGCCGGCGTGGCCGGTTTGCAGGCCATCGCCACGGCGAAACGCCTGGGTGCGGTGATCGAAGCGTCCGACGTGCGTCCTGCGGTAAAAGAGCAGATCGAATCCCTCGGCGCCAAATTCGT
>NZ_JBFUBR010000041.1:0-7447 GCF_056405655.1 Pseudomonas sp. P1_F7 | reverse complement strand
GTTCTAAAGCGAGCTTCAGGGTTTGTGGCAAGGTGGGGTCAGAGTCAACTATGACAGTCGATATCCCAGAGACTTCAGTGGTTTGATCACAACTGAGTATTTCCTCGACAGCATGGGTCAGCGACACACCTTGTTTAGCGGTGATGAGCTCCAGCATCATGCGTAACGAGCTGCTGGCGCCAGCGCACGTGATACGGTTTCTGTCTATTACGTGAGTTCGACAAGAGACCAGGACTTTGGGGAAAACATCCTCCATCATCGCTCGCCCATCTGGATGGAAGGCGCACTCGACACCGTCCATCAGCTGAGCTTCCGCCAGGAAAAATGCACCGTTCCACAAACCGCCCATGGTCGCGCCAAGAGAGGCGACGTTACGTAGCTTGCGCCGTAATAGCGGGTCGCTGACCAGCTTCACTCGCAAACCACCGGCGACGATGAGAACGTCGATACGACCCGGTAGTTGTGATAGCTCCAGGTCTGCTGAAATCGCAATTCCAAGATCGCTCATTACCAAACGGCTCTTGATGCCGACAGTCAACACCTCAAACGCCGGTGTTTCGCTAATCAGGTTGGCGGTCACCAGCGCATCGATAGCACCGGTAAATGACATCATCGAGAAATTGTTCAAAAGCACGAAAGCTACACGAGTCACCGCCTGCGGCTTTATTGGTTTCTCCGCCGTATAGGAGTACCCCATGTTCTTGTCTTTGAGCACGCTCTCGAATACGAATGGCATAAATCCTCTTTGACACCTGAACGAATAGCTAAGAAGCCGATGCGGAATCTAGGCAGCGGCTTTTGGAGCGGACAGCAACAAATCAAAGAATGATTGGCAGTCTTCACTACCGGGCAATGCTTCAACACTGTTCTTGATGGCATTGCTGAGTGTGGTTCCCAAGCTGTCATCAGCCAGTAAATGGTACTTGGCAGTGAGTTCGTCACTCGACATAGGGTTGCCGGGGTCGCCCTTGGCCGTCGCGGTTGGGCTCGTAAGACGCGTGCCGTCTTTCAGGGTAACCGTGACGCGGGAGAGGATTTCCTCTGGGAACCTGGCAGACAGGTCAGGCGCCTCATGAAGGGTTATTTTCTCGCTGATACTCAAGATGTCTGGCGCATGAATAGAATCGCCGGTGACCTCTTTTGGCCCCAGCTTCCCGCGAACGATCAAGGCTGCCAGCGGGAACGCCAGCGCATATTGGGCCTCGTCCGCATTCTTCGGAAAATGCCCCTGCAAGCACACAGACTCATGGAATGTTTCGACCTCTATGGCCTCGATCAACTCAGCAGTGATGACCGGATGTGCTCGCATCAAATCGGTCATGGCCGTGAGTGCCGGTTGCGCCCAGCGACATACCGGCCACGGTTTGAAATATTGTTCGTCGATCTCCCAGCGGGCTCCGATGTCCCGCCAGAAAGTGGAAATCTCCAAAGGTTCAACGGTGGCGGCTGGAGCGCCGGTGACACCGAGCTGTGCCATCAGTAGTGCGTTCAGTCCGGCATACGCCCCGGCACCGTGAGCGTCACGCAACATCGTCGGAAAACTCACCAGGCGCATCATCGGACACCTGGGGCCAAAGTATTCCGCGATACCCAGTGCATGACGGAACGTCGTTTCATCAAGCTTCAGCAAGCGGGCGCCAGCGCAAACGACCCCGATCCCGGAAAAGGCGCCTGAGGCATGATATTCAGGGGCCGTGGCCATCAATGCCTGGCCCGCCCGCAAGGCGGTCTCGTAACCGATGCACAGTGCGCTGAGGAATTCCTCGCCGCTGATGTCTTTGCCCTGACTGCGATACGCGTCTACCAATGCAACAATGGCCGGGACTACGGTTGCACCCGCATGCCCCTTGGAGGTGAAGTGACCTTCATGTGCATCCAGGCTATCAACGCAGAAGCCGCCTGCATACGCGGCGCCCAATGGATGTACGGCTCTGCCGTCGAACCAGAGGCGGCTGGACAGCTTGTTGGCAGAGTAGTGGGTGTCAGCGTAAGTTTTGAGCATCACGCTGGTTTGATTGTTGCGGGCACCGGCGGCCACACCAATGATGTCGAGCAGGCAAGTTTTAACCAGCTCGCGTGTATGCAGGGGCGCGTCCTTGTAACTGAAATTCTGGACGAATGAATACAACTGCATTTCATGATTCCTGAATGATGAACGCCCAAACGGATAAAAGGTTGCCGGGGAAGGGCAACCTTTTATGCAGATTTAAATGAAGGGACTAGTTTTTTACGGTGGCGGTATTAGCCGCGGCTCGTGCATCAGCCAGCCAGCTGTCGTACTTCGCGCGATGGGCTGCGATCCATTCTTTGGCGTGACGAGTTATGTCAGCTGCACTTTTTTCACCGTTGTGCATTTTCAGATTTTGCGCGCTTTCATCGTCGGTAGTGATCTGCATTTCAGACAGGAACTTCACGGCAGCCGGATTTTTCTCGGCGAACTCTTTGTTGATTACCGCTTTGACACTGTCTACGGCGAAACCAAGGTTTTTACCATTAAAGGTAGTGTTGACATCGTTTTTGCCACCTGGAAGATCAGTACGCGGCACGGTTAACCAGACAACATCTTTGCCTTCGACCAGAACACCGGAGATCCACTGAGGCACCCAGGTGTAATAGAGAATCGGCTTGCCTTGTTTATAACGAGCGATGGTGTCAGCCATCAATGCAAAGTAGGAGCCCTGGTTATTTGTGACGCTTTTTTCCAGGCCATAGGCTTTCATATGGTGGGCAATGATCAGCTCACAGCCCCAACCGGGGTTGCAACCTGTCAGGTCGGCTTTACCGTCGCCATTACTGTCGAACAGCTTGGCAATTTCTGGCTTTTTCAAATCTTCGATATTGGTGATGTGATACTCATCAGCCGTTTTCTTATCGATCATGTAGCCCTGCAACACACCCGGCATAATGTCGCCGGTTTTCACCATCGTCTCATCGCCGCCGGCCTTCTGGTAGAAAGATTTGTGCAGCTCTTCCCACAGATGTACTGAGAAATCAGCGTCACCATTGGAAATCGCTACCATCATGGTGGAGTACTCGGTTTCCTTGGGTGTCTCAACGTCGTAGCCCAATTCCTTGAGACCCGCCATTGCAATCTCTCCGCGGAATCGCTCTTCGGCGATTGACGGGAAAATGGGAGTGATTGATACCCCTTTTCCGGGCAGCTGTGCCGTGGCGGCCGATGCGAAAACAGGTGAAACCGCTAGTACTAAAAGTGCCACAGAATGAATGAATTTCTGTTTTATGCCGACTGTTGTGAAGTTCATTATCGTTTACCTTGGCTTGGTTAAGATGTTGGCAGTTTTTTTGATTCCCGACGCGCCGCTAGGCGAGTTAACTTTCTTTGGGACTAACTTCTATTTTTGTAACAGTGTTTTTTCTCTTCAGGCGATAAATGACACCCGCCGGGCCGGTCTGATACCAATGCTCCCCTTGGGTTGCCCTGTTACTGCGTTCGCCCATTGCCTGAGTCAGCCGGTCAAGGAAAATCGCCAGCAACACCAGCCCCAATCCACCGACGGTTGCCAAGCCCATATCAAGGCGACCAATCCCGCGAAGTACCATCATCCCCAAGCCGCCAACCGAAATCATTGACGCGATCACCACCATGGAAAGCGACAACATTAATGCCTGATTCAGACCCGCCATGATTGTCGGTGCCGCTAAAGGAAGTTGAACCCGCCTCAGCATCTGGCGTGGGGTGCATCCAAAAGCCCGGGCCGCTTCAACCTTGTCTTCCGGTACCTGGCGAATTCCCAGATTGGTGAGCCTGACCAGTGGTGCTACCGAAAAGATGATCGTGACCAGTACACCCGGTACGTTGCCGATACCAAACAGCATCACGACGGGGACCAGATAAACAAATGCAGGCAGTGTTTGCATGGCGTCGAGTACCGGACGCAGAAGCATCTCCAGTCGGTCACTACGGGCACACAGGACACCCAGCGGTATGCCAATAACTGCGCAGAAAAACAGTGAAGTGAGCACCAGGGCGAGGGTAATCATGGCGTCATTCCACACGCCGATCACGCCTAATAGAGTGAGCGTAACGAAGCAAAGGATACCTATTTTTCTCCCACCTACCTGCCAGCCAAAGAGCGTCGCAATAATAATGAATATTGACGGAGGAATAGCCAGCAATCCGTACTGAATACCGTTAAGTACCTGGTCGATAGGCCATCTTATCGAGCGAAATATCTCGCGGAAATTATGGACCATATAATTCAGGGCAACTTCTACCCATTGGCCCAAAGGGACGTTGATGGATTGAAACGGGTCTAGAAAACTGAATTCGTTCATGCTAATCACCTGAATGTCCGAGCCTGGCAAGCCAGCGAGTAGAGCCTATTAGTGACGGCTCATTGTCTGGAGCAGTAGGCTCTTGGAGATCGTGCCTTTGAACACACCTTGGCGATCCAGCACAGCAACTGGATTAACGGCATCAGCAACGATGTGAAAGACGTCCTGCAGGAGTACATCGTCGCGCAGCGTAGGAGTGGCTTGATCCATGGCGTACGGATGCTCTGCGCAGATTTTGGCAACATCACCAGCCTTAAGGATCTTCGAGGCATCAAAACCTTTGAAGAAAGCCCTGACGTAATCGTTCGCGGGGTTGCACAGCAGCTCTTGTGGTGTACCGATCTGTACTACCCGGCCGCCCTCCATGATCGCAATGCGATGGCCGATGCGAATCGCTTCGTCAATGTCATGGGAGATGAAGATGATGGTCCGATGTTGTTCTGCCTGCAGGCGGATCAGTTCGCCCTGCATTTCGTGGCGAATCAGCGGGTCAAGTGCCGAGAAGGCTTCGTCCATCAGCAGGATGGCGGGATCGTTGGCCAGCGCTCGGGCCAGGCCTACCCGCTGTTGCATACCGCCGGACAGTTGGTGCGGATAGCTATAGGCGTGGCCCTCGAGCCCCACCTGTTTGAGTGCCTCGAGTGCACGTTTATGCCGTTCACTTTCCTCGACACCCGAGATTTCCAGGCCGAAAGCAACGTTGTCGATCACACTCATGTGGGGCATTAGGGCAAACGACTGAAACACCATGCTCATGTCTTTGCGACGAACGCTGAGGAGATCAGCGTCCGACAGACCTGTAATTTCCTGGCCGTTTAGATGGATCGTTCCGGAGGTTGGCTCGATCAGTCGATTGAACAATCGGACCATCGTCGACTTGCCGGAACCGGAAAGCCCCATGATGACGAAAATCTCTCCACGTTTTACGGAGAAACTGGCATCAAAAACGCCAACGACTTGACCGGTTTTGCTGAAAATTTCATTCTTGTCAGCACCGCGAGCCAGCATCTCCATCGCGAGCTTCGGCTGAGCGCCGAAGACTTTGTAAATGTTTTTTACCGAGAGTATCTCGTCACCAAGACTCATAACCCCTCCTGCTGCAAATGCGACGTAAGATCAAGAATTTAGATATACGTATCTTGATCAGTTAAGACGGTGCTTGTGGGGGCAGTCAAGCTGGGAGAAAGGTTGGGAGTTAGTCATTGTGACCATCCTCTTTATTATGTGATGTTTATTATTTTTGTTTTATCGGCGCTGAGTTAAGCAGACCTTGAGAACAAGTTATTACCTAATAGAGTCAACGTCTAACAACATTTCTTCTGGCCAATCAATAACGTCATGTTATCGATCATTTAATTGTGTCGGTTTGCGATGATGGCTGTGATGGTTTGCGACGGCGGCTGCCGATGGCTCTGTCTTAGACCCTCTGTATCAGCTAAGCTCCAGCGAAGGCTCTAGGTGGAACCCATCCGCTGATCTCGCCACTAACGGCCCTCCAAAGGGCCCCGAACCGGATATTCAATACTCTAGGTTATGGTTAAGCACATAGATCCAGACATGACGCTGCTGAAAATGCCGTCTTTGAAAGCCGTGAAGTCATTTGTAGCAGCTGCCAAATATCAGAGCTTTACGCGTGCGGCAGAAGCACTGTGCGTTACTCAAGCGGCAATCAGCCGTCAGATTCGGGAGCTTGAAGCGTACCTTGGGGTAGATCTCTTCAAGAGGGTGGGTCGAGCGGTCGAGCTGACAGAAGCCGGATCCATATTTTTTGATGCTGCCCAGATATCTTTCGTCAACATTTCCCAGGCGGCGGAACGTATTCGCTCCAATAACTCAGGCAAGCGCACGCTGACGCTTTGCTGTTCTCCAGCGTTCTCAGCACTCTGGCTCGCAGCCAAGCTGCCAGTGTTTTTTACGGCTAACGCTGACATCGATCTCAACGTGGTGGCTACCCAAAACTTTTTGTCGATGGAACCGGGTGTGACTCCGGACATCTTCATCACCAAGATGGCCATGATCCAGGATGGCTACCGTAGTTATCCGTTGTGCCATGATGTTATCTACCCGGTGTGCACACCTCGTTACAAAGAGGAGCATCCTGAACTGTCCAGCCTGGAAGGCATACGCGACGGGGTTTTGCTAAACCTCAGCCCCTATGGCAGATCCCAAGTAGCGGAGCACGTTGACTGGGGCGTTTGGCTGGCTTATCACGAAGTTGATATCGAGAAACGCCCCCACGACAGCCCTCACGTTTTCAACGCGAATGACTACAACCTGGTGATTAGCATGGTATTAACCCACCAAGGCGTAGCGCTGGGATGGAATCACCTGGTCGAAAACCTGATCGAAAACGGCACGTTGATCCGTCCAATCGAAGAAGAAGTGGTTCTCCATGAAAGTCAGCACTATCTGACATTTCGTGAAGACCGGATCAATGATGACGCGTGCTGTCGGCTACGCGACTGGATTCTCACCCAGTTTTCCGGAGCTGTTTAGAAGATAGGAGCACTGGCGGAGCAGTACTCGGATTGCGTGGATGTACCGGTGGTGATCATTCGTGGTTCTCACCACCGGCAGTTTTGCACTTAGCCGACAGATCTTAACGGGATCGTGTCGTTGAGCTGATCAAGCATCGTTTTGCAATACCAATCATCAAACTGACACACGCCAATTTCACTGGCCACCGACAATGGGCCCGGCTCGTAAGCAGGAGAGCTGACGCCGACCTGTGCGCCTTCAACCAAGGTGCGATCCTGGTCATTGGTTGCAAGCCACACCTTGGTCAGGCGATCGATGTCGTAGTCGACACCTTCCTGCGCGTCCTTTTTGACGAGCCATTTTGTAGTGACCATTGTCTCGCCCGGACCAAGGGGCAGGACTCGGAAGCTCAGCGCATGATCGCCCAGAAAGTGGTTCCAGGTTGATGGGTAGTTGAAATAAAGCAGCGCGCCGATGTTGGCTTCACCGGTTGTGTCCAACCGGCCAGCGACCGCAGGCTTGCCATCCATTGTGTAGCTGACGGCCCCGGAAAACAGGGGGATGCGCGTCATGCGGAAGCGACCGTCTTCGTCCATGACCAATTGGCTGGGCAGGCCTGCTGCTTCGCAACGATCCCAATGCTCTTTGAGTTCAAGATCCTCATCGCCGCCGG
>NZ_JBFUBR010000040.1:0-9065 GCF_056405655.1 Pseudomonas sp. P1_F7 | reverse complement strand
ACACCTCGCGAGCCGGGAAAACTGGCCATTGAAACACCGGCGGGACGGGTCGATGTCGAATACACCATGGGCGGTGAATTTGTTGAGTCAATTCGCTTGTTCAACGTATCCAGCTACCTGCACAGCGCCGATGTGGTGGTGGAAGTACCTGGTGTTGGAACGTTTACGGTGGACATCGCCTACGGCGGGAATTTCTACGCGGTGGTCGAACCACAGGAGTGCTGGACTGGATTCGAAGGGCAGACGACGGCTGACATCGTGGGGTTGAGCCAGAAGCTGCGTGCAGCGCTCTCGGCCATTTGTGACCCAGTGCATCCAGAGAACAGCAGAATCAGTGGTGTTCATCACATCATCTGGTGTGACAAACCACAGAGCAGAACCGTGCATGGACGCTGTGCCGTGTTCTACGGTGATAAAGCTATTGATCGTTCTCCCGGCGGTACCGGTACCTCGGCCCGGATGGCTCAGCTCTTCGGAAAGGGTCGGCTGAACGTCGGCGACGTTTATCGACTCGAAAGTCTGATCGGCACGATCTACGAAGGAAAAGTTGAGGCGTCGGTAAAAGTCGGAACCTTCGACGGCATGAATCCAAGTGTCAGCGGCTGGGCTGAGGTGATAGGTCACAACACTATTTTCGTTGATGACAAAGACCCTCTAGCCCACGGTTTCCAGCTCGCATAAAAAGTTTGGTCACGGCGCCAGCGGTTGATTCTTCGGATGCGCAGATTCAACCGTGGTTTGCACAATGGCTGTGTTCGTCAGTGTAAAGAAGCGAGGCGTAAAGTGATCGAACGACGAGATTTCAGCCGGTGTATGAAAGGTAAAAACCTGCGCTATGTGGAAGAGACCCGGAATGAGCCGACGACTCATGCCCGGGCAGGATTTTTACTGCTCGAAAACTTTTCGCTGCCTGCATTTACGCAAGCTCTGGATACGATTGTCACTGCCAACCTCATGCGTCCCACGTTGTTCTCTTCACGAACCTTCGGGTTGCAGGACGGAGAGGTCACCAGCGACCTTGGCTTGGTCATTCGACCGGATGGGCGTTTAGACGTCGCAGCACTCAAACACCTCAATTTGCTGGTCATATGCGGCGGCTATCGCACCGAGCTCAAAGTCCATCACGAGCTGATCAGCCTCCTCAAAACAGCATCAGAACTGGGTATCACACTGGCCGGGCTATGGAATGGGGCGTGGTTTTTGGGCGTGTCAGGTTTGCTTGAAGGGTATCGTTGTGCGATTCATCCCGAACACCGACCCGCGCTCGCAGAAATTTCAAAAGTCACGCATGTCACCAGTGAAGCATTTGTCATGGATCGCGACCGGCTCACGGCTTCGAGTCCGGCGGGTGCTTTTCACATGGCCCTGGAGTGGATCAAGGGGCTGCACGGCAAGGCACTTGTCGAGGGCATCGAAGACATTCTGTCTTTCGAAGAGTCGCGGTATCGGCGTATCAAACCGACACAGAACATCTCGTTGAGCGCCCCCCTCAAAGAGGTGGTCAAGCTGATGGACGCCAACCTTGAAGAGCCATTGCAAATGGAGCAACTGGCAGCCTATGCCGGACGTTCCCGTCGACAAATAGAGCGCTTGTTCAAAGAACAACTGGGTACCACACCGCAGCGGTATTACCTGGAATTACGCATTACCGAAGCACGACGATTGCTGCAGCACACAGAGCTGTCTCAGGTTGATGTGCTGGTCGCATGCGGCTTCGTTTCGCCGAGCCATTTCAGCAAATGCTACAGCTCGTATTTTGGTTACCGGCCATCGAGAGAAACGCGGCTAGTGAAATAAAGAAGCGCTTCGTCGACAGCTGACACGCTAAGGAGGAGGGCATGACCGAGGTGCGATTGAAGAGCGATCAAACAAAAAACACGGCGTACTTAACTACGCCCACCGTTGCCGTTAGTTCTGGGGTCGCAAGGCCCAAACTCGGGATTTTCCTGTGCCTGCTTTCAATGCTTATCTTTGCGACCCAGGACGGCATAACCAAGGTGCTTGTCAAAGACTTCCCGGTTGCCCAACTGGTCATGGTGCGGTATTGGGTGTTTGTCGTTTTTGCCCTCGGATATGCTGCCTATCAAGGTAGGGTAAAGGCGTCGTTTCGCAGCAAGCACCCTTGGCTCCAAATCATTCGAGCGCTGTTAGCCGTGGCTGAAACGATACTGTTTGCGATCGGGCTACGCTATCTGGGCCTGGCCGAAATGCATGCGCTCTATGCCGTATTTCCGCTGATGACATTGGCATTGGCCGGCGCCGTACTTGGAGAGTTTATAGGCCTTCGACGCTGGATTGCCTCGGTCATAGGGTTCACCGGGACTCTGATCATCCTCCGGCCAGGCGCGGGCGTCTTTGAACTCGCAGCGCTGATTCCCCTGCTAGCTGCATTGGGTTTTGCATTGTTCAACGTGCTGACGCGCCGGATTAGCCAGCACGACTCCTTTGCTACGAACATGCTCTTCATGGCAATTGTGGGTGCCCTGACGATCACTTTTGTGGGGCTGCCTGCATGGGTTGCTCCGACTCCCGTTCAGGGCCTCTTGATGGCGATACTGTCATTGACGGGAGTAGTCGCTCAGATTCTCCTCATTCAAGCACTGAAATACGCGACCGCTTCTACGCTACAGCCTTTCAACTATGCGCTTCTGGTGTTCGCCACGTTGATCGGTGTGATCGTTTTTG
This sequence comes from Pseudomonas sp. P1_F7, assembly GCF_056405655.1. Taxonomy (NCBI): domain Bacteria; kingdom Pseudomonadati; phylum Pseudomonadota; class Gammaproteobacteria; order Pseudomonadales; family Pseudomonadaceae; genus Pseudomonas; species Pseudomonas sp. P1_F7. Next base: position 6,380 of record NZ_JBFUBR010000040.1, on the reverse strand, counting down.
CCGAGCACCCTGATATGTGGGTGGTTGTTGGAGCAGCGTTGGTGATTATTGGTGGGCTGTATGCGATTAAAGCGAAGGCGTGAACATTCAACCTATCCTTTCGAGGCTTATTGGCTCAGCTGCTTTCTCTCCCCTAGACTGCCATGGGCTCAGGGACTAATCCCGGACAACAGGAGCAAAATGTGGTTGCGGACTGGAGTGGTCAGGTTGCGCTTGTTAGTGGCGCCGGTAGTGAACGTGGAATTGGCTTTGCGATTGCGAAGCGTCTGGGCAGCCTCGGCGTGCGATTAATCGTCACAGGCAGCAGCGCTCGCATCCAGGATCGGGTGGAGGAGTTACGCGCCGCAGGATTTGAAGTGCAAGGGCGTGCGGCTGACCTGAGCCAAGAGGATCAAGTCCTTGAGCTGACCACTTGGGCCGAATCGGTTTGGGGACGAATTGATATTCTTGTGAACAATGCCGGCATGGCCGCGCAGGGTCACCCCGAGCCTTTTGTCGAACTGGCGGACATGAGTGTCGATAGCTGGAACCTCTCAATTGCTCGGAATCTGACAACTGCCTTTCTATTGACCCGTGGAATTTTGCCGGGGATGCGTAACAGACGCTACGGCCGTATCGTCAATGTCAGCTCCACGACTGGCACTCGAGCCGGTAATCCGGGAGAGGCGGCTTATGCCGCGGCAAAAGCAGCAATGGTGGGTATGAACATGAGCCTGGCCATAGAAGTCGCGGGTTATGGAATCACTGTGAACGCGGTCGCGCCGGGCTGGATCGCTACAGGGTCAAGCACTCCGGAGGAAGAGAATGCAGCGAAGTATGTCCCGGTTGGCAGGGCAGGTCGCCCGGAAGAAGTAGCGGCTGCCGTTACGTTCCTGGCATCACCTGAGTCCAGTTACATTACCGGCGAGTTACTGGTGATTGATGGTGGCAATTGTCTGACAGAGAACAAAGCACCCAAGTAATCAATGCGTGCCCGCCGCAAAATTTTGCAGCGGACAACAGTCTGGCTCCACGCAACCTGCAACGGAGGAGAGTAAGTGACTCCCTCCGTCGCAAGTCAGGCTGATTCGATCAAAACGGCAGCGGCAGTTTCGCCGTGCGCCCCCCATCCACCACCAGCACTTGTCCGGTGATGAAGGCCGATGACTCCGAGGCCAGGAAGACGACTGTCCCGCCAACATCCGTCGGCAGTCCGGTACGTCCAACCGGGTGAAGACGCAGGAGTGCTTTGCGTGCCGCACGCGGATCAGCTTGAGCGGCGAGGTACGCATCACTCAGCTCGGAATTTATCCACCCCGGAGCAATGGCATTGCAGCGGATGCCGTCCCGGCCGAGATCGACTGCCAAGGCTCGGGTCAGCCCATGGATGCCGGCTTTGGAGGCACAGTACGCGGCATGTTCAGGGTTGGCGCCTATCCCTTCGATCGACCCGATGTTGATGATGCTGCCACCGCCTCGCTGACGCATCTGGGGCACCAACGCCTTACACAAGAATGCTGGCGCTCGCAGATTGACAGCCATCATGCGATCCCAGTCCTGTTCGGTCATATCATCAACGGATTTCTCGAACATGAACCCGGCGTTGTTAACCAATACATCGATTCCGCCAAGCTGCTCCTGGGCGGACTGTGCAATCAAACCGGGTGACTCCATCGAGGCGAGATCAGCCTCGACGAAATAGATTTGGGGGTGATCTCGCAAGTCGTCGTCCAGTGCCTGGCGCTGAGCGATCAAAACAGTAGCTCCCGCCTCAAGCAATTGTTCGGTGATGCCTCGACCAATTCCTCTGCCGCCCCCGGTCACCACTACATTTTTACCTTTGAGCATCGCTACTTCTCCTTAGCCGGATACCGGCTTGGCGCCTGTGACTTCTACCGTTTCACCGGCGATGTACCTGGCCTCGTCGGACGCCAGAAATGCGATGACGTCCGCAATGTCCTCAGGCTCGGCGATACGGCCTAATGGCACGCTCTTGTTCAGTTCTTGCACGGCCTTATCCGGATCCAGGCCACGACGCTCAAAGCCGCTGCGTATCATTGGGGTATTGATTTCGTGCGGGCATACGGCGTTGACACGGATGCCCAAAGGGGCGCAATCGCGGCCCAGATTTTTGGTTAAAGCCGCGACGGCCCCTTTGCTTGTGCAATACGCCACGTGGGCGGGGCCTGGATAAATTCCCCAGACAGATGATGTGTTGACGATTGCGGCGCCCGGGCGATTTTTCATGTGCGGTATTGCGGCACGGCAGATGAAGAACACCGCATTCAGGTTTACGCCCATGGCGTCAAACCACATGTCGTCAGTGGTTTCCTCAATCGTGCCGCGGGGAATGATGCCCGCATTGTTCAATACGATGTCAATCCCGGAAAAAACATCGACGGCAGTTTGGACAATCGCTTCACAATATTCTTTTCTGCGTAAATCGCCTGCCACGTAGTGCACTTCGGCGCCCAAGTCACGGACTTTGGCGGAAATTGATTTGCAACCGGCTTCATCAAGATCAGACAAAACAAGCTTTGCGCCTTCTCGGGCGAACAATAATGCTAACGCCTGTCCGACACCACCGGCAGCGCCGGTAATGACCACCACTTTATTATTGAATTTCATTGGGCAACCTACCTGGTAGTTTTTTTGGCGCAGCCATTATTTAATTTCAATGGCTCACAGCGTCCAGCAACTTTTTTACAGGGCCAAAGATAACGTGGCGTTATCCAAAGTTTCTGACTCGAGAGTTTCTTCTGGTGTCGTCGAAGACTTGATAAAAGTTGGCGCTGCTGGAGTCAATAACACTGATATCAACACGAAACATGCTGCGAGTACCTGTTGAGAATCGGCCGTTCTAGTGCCGGGCTTCGCAATTCGACCAGTGAATTGATTCGGGGCATTATTGATGGCGTGCGCTTGATTTGGCGATTGAGCGTCTCGAAAATGTACGCAGCTGTACATGCCGTGTACGCCACAGATCCTGAGGTGTACAGTGACGAAGAATTTTCAGAGAAAGGTGCAACCCGAATGTCACAGACAGGAAGGGCGAAAACCAAAGCTCAGGACGCAGGCTGGCGAGGCTCCGTCGATGGTTGGCTGGACGCCGCCTACGATGCTCTTAAAGAGTCGGGTGTGGATGCTGTGCGGGTGATGCCGCTGGCCAAACGCTTGAATTTGTCTCGTACCAGCTTCTATTGGTTCTATGAAGATCGGGAACAGCTGCTCGCGGCACTCCTCGCTCGATGGCGGGACAAGAACACCGGCGGTATGGTCAGCCAATGCGAGAGTTATGCAGAAAGTATTTCCGAAGCAATTCTCAACGTCTTCGAATGCTGGGTGAACCCTGAGCTGTTCGACTCGCAGTTCGAATTTGCTGTGCGCAGTTGGGCGCTGCAATCGGACGAGGTCAAAGCTGAAATCGCTTTAGCCGATGAGGCGCGGATGAATGCTCTGGCCGCGATGTTCCGACGGTTTGGCTACGACGGCGAGGGGGCTGACGTTCGGGCCAGGACGATCTACCTCACACAGATCGGCTACATCTCCATGAAAACCAATGAAGATATCGTCGTTCGATTTCGACGGATTCCTCAGTACGTGAGCGTGTTTACCGGCAAAGTACCGAAGAGGCGCGAGCTGGATCGCTTTTATGGAAAGTTTGGCTACGCAGAAAAAGAGCCTGGCGTTTTCGTTCCCTTGGTCGAAACATTCGAGGAGTCCACTGCCGATGGAGAATAGAACTCTGGGAATCATCGGGGGCACCGGCTGGCTCGGGCGTGCAATCGCGGTGGCGCTGCTCGATAGCGGGTTCGTCGGGCCTGACCGTTTGTTGATCTCGAACCGCTCCGGCGTCAATACCTTCGAGCCAGACGTGAGGCTGCTGGCCGACAACCAGCAGTTGGTGGACCTCAGCGATATTGTCGTGCTGTCCATCCGGCCGGAGCAGTTTCGCGAACTGCGGATCAACGTCCGCGGCAAGCTAGTGATTTCTCTGATGGCCGGAGTTCCGGCGGCAGCCATCAGCGCGGCCACCGGTGCGGATGTCGTGGTGCGGGCCATGCCGAATGCGGCCGTGGAAATCAGGCAGTCGTTCACGCCTTGGTACAGTGTCGGAAACCTTCCAGAGTGCGACCGCAAGTGGGTGCAGCGACTGTTCGAGTGTGTAGGTTCGGCGGACGAAGTGCCTGATGAAGACTGTATTGATTACCTCAGCGCGTTGTCCGGGACTGGGCCGGCCTTCCCGGCAATGTTGCAAATGGCTCTGACTAATCAGGCGGTGGCTGCGGGAATTCCCCTTGCCATCGCGCAGCGCGCTGCACAAGGCGTGGTGGTGGGGGGCGGCCAGATGCTTGCCAGTCGCGATCCGCAGCAAATGATTGAATCGTTGATGGCTTACCGTGGCGTGACGGCAGCAGCGCTGCAGTCGATGGCCGATCAAAACATCGAGTCCATTGTGGGGCGGGCAATAATGGCAGGCGCTGAGGTTGCGCGGCGGGGAATGTAGCCAGGGCAGGGGATATACAGTGAAGGCCCGCTGAAGGGCCTTCGCTGTAAAAGGCGTCAGCCGGTTGCGATTATTCGGCCTTGAAGCAATAGACAGCCAGTTTGTTGCCATCAAGGTCCCGAGCGTAAGCGGCATAGGCATTTTCAGCCCAGTTACGAGAACCCGGTTGGCCTTCACAGATGCCACCAGCAGCGAGTGCGGTTTCGTGGAATGCATGTACCGCAGCGCGATTTGGCGCTTCGAAGCTGACAGTCACGCCATTGCCAACGTTGGCAGGATTGCCATTGGCGGGTTTGAGCACGAAGAATGACGGTTTATCCACGCCCCAAATGGAGCCGGATTCATCAAGGTCGGCAACACGGTTGAGACCAATTTCTTTGAGAACGCCATCATAGAAGGTCCGTGCTTTGGCAAGGTCATTGGTACCGACAGTGACATGGGTAAAAACAGACATTTTGATTTCCTTTGGGTTGTGATGCGGGTGTGAGCGCTGGCCGATATCACGGCAGTGCCTTGGTCAGAAATGAATGACGGTGCGTATGCTTTGCCCTGCCAGCATCAATTCGAAAGCCTTGTTGATGTCCGAAAGACCAAGGTTATGAGTGATGAAGGTTTCCAGCGGAATTTCGCCGGTGCTCGCTTTCTCGACGTAGCTGGGAAGCTCCGTGCGGCCCTTGACCCCGCCAAACGCGCTGCCGCGCCAGACGCGCCCGGTCACCAGTTGGAAAGGGCGGGTGCTGATTTCCTGGCCCGCACCGGCAACACCGATGATGATCGATTCGCCCCAGCCCTTGTGGCAGCACTCCAGAGCAGCTCGCATCAACTTGACGTTGCCGACGCATTCAAACGAATAGTCCACGCCACCGTCAGTGAGCTCGACAATCACGTCCTGGATGGGCTTGTCATAGTCCATGGGATTGATGAAGTCGGTCGCGCCGAGCGATAGGGCGACGTCCCGCTTGGCCGGGTTGATATCAATGGCGATGACTCGCCCGGCGTTGGCCATTTTCGCGCCGATGATGGCCGCCAGCCCGATCCCGCCGAGCCCGAATATCGCAACGCTTGCCCCAGCCTCGACCTTGGCAGTATTGAGTACGGCACCAATGCCTGTGGTCACGCTACAGCCCAACAAGCACACCTGTTCCAGCGGCGCATCCTTGTGGATTTTGGCCAGGGAAATCTCCGGCAGTACCGTGTACTCGGAGAAGGTCGAACAGCCCATGTAGTGGAACACCGGCTGGCCCTGAAAGGAGAAACGCGATGTTCCGTCAGGCATCAGGCCTTTGCCCTGTGTCGCTCTGACTGCCTGGCACAGATTGGTCTTGCCCGACAGACAGAATTTGCATTGCCGGCACTCGGCCGTGTACAGCGGAATCACATGGTCGCCGACCGACAATGATGTCACGCCTTCGCCGATCGACTCGATGATCCCGCCGCCCTCATGGCCCAGCACGGCAGGAAAGATCCCCTCGGGATCGTCGCCCGACAGGGTAAAAGCATCCGTGTGGCAGACACCGGTTGCCACGATTCGTACTCGTACTTCGCCAGCCTTGGGCGGTGCGACATCAATGTCCACCAGCTGTAACGGCTGTCCTGGGCCGAAAGCGACTGCCGCCTTCGATTTAATGGTCACTGCTGACATGGTTCCCTCTTGTTCATGGCGAGCCTCCGTTCCAACAGGAATGGAGGTTCGGATTCAGATTTCTTTCACCAGGCGCAAAGCGTCGTAGATGGCCGCGTGGGTGTTGCGAGCAGACACGGCGTCGCCGATCCGGAACAGCTGGAAGCGTCCTTCGGGATTGGTGACGATGTTCTGTGCCGTGCCGGCGATCAGGTCATGCTGCTCTACCGCGCCGCCATTGGTGGAGAGAGGACGCAGGTCGAAGTACAAGTC
>NZ_JBFUBR010000039.1:0-9883 GCF_056405655.1 Pseudomonas sp. P1_F7 | reverse complement strand
TCTCCAGGCGGTTGCCGACCATGTTGGTGACTTTGAAGGTTTCGCCGGTGGACAACGCGAGGACCTGGGTGCCGGGGTCGTATTGCGACAGGCGCACTTCCCAGCCGAGGCCGAAGCCGGTGTTTAATGTGTTGAGTGGATTGAAGCTCAAGCTCAGGGGCAGAATCGGGCCACTGAGGTCGTTGCACTTGATTTCGGGCAAAGAGAGGTTGGCGGTGTATTGTCCGGTACGCGGATCGACACCGAACTCAAGGAAACTAAGAAAGTTGAAGGCGTTGGAATGCACAGCAGTAGACGCGGCCATGAAAAATACCTGCCATTAGTTAATTAAGATGACTAAATAATCTGTGCGCGAGATATGAATACCCCGCGCACAGTAACATCGTGTTAAGTCAGTACATTCAACAACAACTTATTACGATTATCAGGGGCAATTCTGAAACTCAATCGATGACGATTGCCTTCAAGATCCAACAAATCGGCAACAATGGAAATATCGTTCAACGCCAGCAAATCCGTGGCGGTTGATCGACGCAGATTATCCAGACGAGTCAATGTCAGCATCAGCTGCCCCGAGACTGGATCTTCCGCCTCCTCATAAACCTTTTTCAAAACAGGCGTCGCTCTTTTGGCAAGTGCATCGTCGAACAGAATCTCTCGATTTTCCGGTTTGCCTTCTTCCCCTGGCGCGAATACATGGAACGCATGACCGGTACAACTGAACATCGTCTCGTTATCGTATTGACTTTCCCATTGCACCAGCGACTGCCGCCCTTCGAAGTGACAACGGGTAAACAGCAAGTCCCTGATGCCCTCTCGCTTGTAACCCACACGCCAATAGTCAGTGGTCTTGAGGAAGTAGTCGAAATCATTTTCTCCCGGTGGAAGCGGATCCCATCCAGGGCTAGTGGGGCGGCCTTGACCTTCCTTGCCACCGCCCGCCACGCGATCGTCTCTGAAGGTGTAATCGGTCGGCACCTTGACCGGCGGCACCTTGGGCGTCAGCGTCACGTGCCCCTGGTCCTCTGTGTCATTCTCACTGGGATGGAGGTCTGAATAGAAACTGCCCTGACCGTTGCTGCCGGTAAAAGACGCCACAAAGCGTTCGATGGGGGGCGCTTCCGTTGGACTCGGTCCCCGGACATGAACGTACAGGTCAAGATCTGTTACAAGGACGCTCCCTTCGCGTGAACTGTTCTGCGCTGACTCGACCGACTGAGGACCCGAGCTGGCAATGAATCGATTCTTCTGCAGGCTGGTTGCCCAGACTTGTGGCCTGCCCACTTCAATGCCTTCTTCGCCGACACCGAGAAAGGGGATTTCGTCCCTGTTGCTTTTGGTCACCAGGCGCATGCTCGCCTTTTCATCTTCATTCAATTCGTAGGTAGCACTGTTGTTTGGGCTGGTTTCAACCATAATTTTCACCGCCATTTGTTGCATGCCATTGGCATAGGCGGTGTCTACAACTTTGCTGATATTGAACGTTTTCAGCTTTATCCAACTCTCCTCTGTGATGCTATTGGTCAACTCCACGATGCTATAACCGTAATACTGCACCTGCTCAGCGGAATCGAGCAGCTCGCATACGACGATGGCCACGGGATTGCTAAACGTGGCGGGGGCTGTATAGAGCCCGGTGTCCGATACCGTTCCTTCCCCGAAAACCGTCCAGCGGCGCTTGAGCGAAGTCTGCCTGGCGTTGTCCTTCAACTGGATTGTTGCAGTACGGTTGAGACCCCGCGTAAATCCGGGGGTGATATCAAAGTCAATAGCGTATTTAAGCAACACCACGGAAGCCTTGACGGTTTCACCGGTGGCGCCATTGCGTGCCTCAATGTATTGAACAACCGCATCTTCGGCCAACGGCTCAGCGGGTGGTGTATAGACAGCGGTGTTACCGCTGGCCACCAGTGAACCGTGTTGAGGCTGGCTCCACGACAGGTCAGCGCCGCTCAATGCAGATGCAACAAAGGTGACCGGCTGTTGGGCGCCCCGCAAGTAAATGGGCACAAACATTGGCGAGATCGACATGGGCTCTGCCACTACCAGCAACAAGGCCGAGACTCGATGTCGCTGACCGGTGGCCGGATCCGTGTACGAAGCCGTAATCACGTTGCGCACCGTTTCCCGGCCAAGCCGATCGAACGCCACGGGCGTATACAAACCTGTGGTTTTCCCGATCGCCCCGGCGGAACCGTGGGTGTTGAGGCTGCGCAGGCTCCAGGTTACGCCGCTGAGCGGTTGACCGTTGCGAAGAGCCCTGTATTGAAATGGCCGGTCACCCGCTTTCAGGCTGTGCATCGGCGGATCAATGGTGATCACCGTGCGAGACGGGTCGATGTTGCCAAAGATCACCAGGTCGTTAGGCGTGTCCCTGTCCCGCTCGACAAACACGTTTTCTTCGCCAGGAAACAACAGGCTGTGAATCAGCGCCAACTTGTCTTCATCGGCATAAGGCACGAATTCCTTGGCCAGGATCAACGTCGCCGAATACATATCGCCCTGTGCGTCCTGATCATCCGGGATCAGATAAGGAAAGTCCCTGGGCGGGGAGCCTCCACCGAACTCACTGGCTTTGAGCTGTATAAACACCACGACCGCGCCATCCTGATAGTTCGAGGATTTGACGTCGTTGCCTCCCGGAGCGGCCTGGGTGCGGATTTCGAATCGCGTCGGCGTGAGTGGGCTGTAACCCTTCAAATCGAGCATCCCTAATTCAAACTGACGACGATGAGCCGGAAGTTCGCTAAAACGCTCTTCGAAGTACCTGCCAAGCGCCGCGCGGGCTTCACTTGATTCCGCCAGGTCACACTCGAAACGGGTGCCACGGGACAGATCGAGAATCACCCGGCCAAGGTCATCGACTTCACCCGTCGCCACGGCCAAGTCAACTTCAATTTTGACCGTGAAATTCATTGCTTCGGTAATCTGCAGCGACTTAAGCACGGTCTTCATTGCGTTGGCGTCGGTGTAAGACGTGTAGGATCCCGACAAAATACTCAGCGTGAGAGTGGCGACCGAATTATTAAAATCAGCGGTTTCGAATGATAACCTCGGCGAGCCTAATACAATGTCGAACAGGTCGGCATATTCCGTTTTATCATCATGAGTGAACGCGGTGCCGGAAAATGGCGGCATATATGCATTACCGTCATATTTATCGATCCACTGCTGTAAAAGAATCCGATTGAGCCGAGTCCGATTGAATACTGTAATAGCGCCCCACCCTCGGGCAATCGAAGCCGTTTTCATCTGTTCCAGAATATAAGCGCGCGAGTTGCCTGCCATGATTATTCTCCAAATACAACAATACGAAGGGAGCCGCAGAACTAGCCGTTCCGGCTTTCAGTAATTCGAAAGGTCATCAATCGGTTTATCGGGAAGTTCAATCAACGGATACGTCAAAAGAATCCAGCAATCGCGATCATCCAGGGTGGCTTTAACCAGGGCAAAACGATGCGGCGATGACGGATCACTGGTGTACTTGCCCTCACTGTCAACGCTTCCGTTGCCGGCGATGACTTCCAGAACCGCTTCCACTACTTGATCACGATTGTTGGTAACTTTCAGCTTGGCCTCGCCGGCGGGAAACGACGACTCCGCCATGTTGACAACCATCTTCAGCTCGTGCGGGAAGTGATTCACCACGACATAAGCAGTCTGTGTTTTTCCGGTCGCAAGGTTCTTGACCTCAATCTCGTCAACCGTAAACGAGCCCTTAAGGTCACTGTTTTTCAAGCCGGCGGTGTAGACATTCTTTCCATCCGGTCCGGCTCTCAACGGAATGGTGCCGTCACCCTTCTTGACCCGCCATTCGAGGAGGCCTTCACCCAGGGTGTTGGCCGATAGGGTTCGGGTAATCGGTGCTCCGGAATCGGGAGAAGCGTTGCAGATTTGCAGCACGGGATTGACGGTGATGTCCCGGACCACAACAGTCACCAGCGTCGAACTGCTGAATGCAGAAGCCGTGTCCGTCGCCGTGACGATGACACGCGCGAATGTGCCGTCGATATCGTTGATGGCCGGTGCGGTATAGACGCCGGAATCCTCGTTGATCGTACCGATGCCACCGGTGCTGCCCGGGACGGCATTCACACTCCACTTCACTTTACCGGTGAATTCGGGTGAAACCGTGAACTGATGAGTTGAACTGTGACCCATCAGGTGGTCTTGAGGTGATATATCGAAGAGTGCGGTAATTTTACCAAATGTTATTAAATCGCCCGGAAGTTCAACCGACTTCATTTTTATATAGTTATTGCTTGCAAACAACAAGCTATTGAGCACGAATACATCTATTTCATCAACAATGCTAAAATAACGACCAAAATCCTCGCCTACATACTTACCAAACTCGCTAACAATATGAGCATTAATAGATGCCCTATGCGAATTAACCTCATTATAATAAGCCACCCAATCAGAGACCTCAGCTTCAGGTACTATCGGTGCTATTTGATTGAAATTGATTGTTCCCGCCCCTTCATTCACTTCAAAGCGGCCAGTTGCTTTCAACCCCATCGACATCCAGGCTTCAAAGAATGTGGCAGGACGATCAAGATAGTGAAGTACATGCTCAAATCTAGACGGCTGGATCCCTCGATTTTCCCACACCAAAGCTACCTTATTGTCTTCAGCAATATTAATTGAAAACCTATCTCCCTCCCCTATCAGCAAATGAAACTGATCAAACGAGATGTAATAGTTATCCGAACGGTATGTAGGGGGCAAATATATTAGCTTGATGCTACCAAACCCAGCCCTAACGCGAAGACTGGACGTAAAACCCGTCGCCGGAGGCGACTCGAATATATCCTCATAATAGTTAAACAACCGCTTTACACCTTGTGCAAGCACATTGTGCATTACTATTTTATTGCTCAACAGGATCGCACTATCGAACTCCCCAGGATTGTCATCCGGAATCAAATTTCTCCAATCATCTCTAGGCGGAAATCCGCTCTCAGCATCACCTTGCATACGAACAAACATTTCCACCGAGCCATCACCAAAATTGCTCGAGCCAGCAACATTTGCTCCCGGTGCAGTCGTGGTCCGCAAAATAAAGGACTCCGGCTTCAAGTACTGCTGATCGGTGTATGCAATCTTGCCAAGGTGAAAGAGCCGTTTTTTCGGGTCTGCATTTCTATAATATTTTTTAAAGAACACCCCCCCTTGACGCCGCTCATATTGAGTATTGGCAAATGTAAGTTCCCACATACCCTGCGCCGTGAGGGGATCGCCCAGATCCAAAACGACTTCCCCGGTATCTTTACCCACTGTGCCACTGGTTTTCGACAGCGCAACATCCTCGGCAATCAACTCCGGATAATCCAGTGCATCCAGCGATTTGATCGCAATAGCCCGTTTGTGTCCCAGGGCGTTATCAATGGAAATCTGGCTTCCCCCCACCACCGCCATCGTCATGCGCACTTTACCGCCGACCGTCTTCGAGCTGTTTTCAAACGAAAGCCGCGGATAGGTGGTGATCCAGTCATGCAAGAGTTCCCAATTGGCATCACCCGTTGGAACCGGCTCACTGATCGGTGGCAAGTAACTGTTAGAGGTGAATTTTTGAATGTAATCCTGTGCCAACAAGGTATTACATTTATTACGGTTGTAAGCGACTACCGCCCCCCAGCCTTCCGTACGCGGCTTAAGACTCAACCACTCAAGCAGCTCTTTTTTTGAATTTTTTACATTACCAACCATGATAAAACTCCTATTCAATCGATACTCAGCGGGCCAATATTTGGTTAGCCGGGTACGAGTTGAAAAACTCGATAAACACGTTAATAGACCAACCAGACTCAAGCGGTGATTGTCAGTTCAGGAGAATCATTGAATGGCAAATGGGTTCGACCTCCATCGAAACTTACAGTGACAGAGACCCTGAACTTATTGCCCACACCTATCTGCGACACTAAAAACTCCTTGGGCAACCAGGACTTTTTTTCCATTCCAACTTCCGACGATAAAAGCTCATAATCCTTGAGCAGGTACTGTTCCTTGCCAACCACTTTAATATTCAGAATTTGCTTCTCATACATATAGGACCATGTTTCAAGATTAAACTGTGCGCCTCTTGCATCCGTGATAGCGGCAAGTGAAAGCTTTCCGCCTGTACCTACTGCCTGTGCACACTGGATAGTCGGGAATCGGTTTTTGGGGAACGGCAGGATTTTCAGGTAGACATACGCCGAGTCCTGGTAGTTTTCCGCAGGCTCATCACTTGGAACGACTCGGTAGTACACGCTGAGTCGCTCACGAGCCCCTTCGCCCGCCCCCATGTGCATGGCAATGGCGTTTTTGGGGATGCTGAATGTCTTGCGATCTGCCGATAGCGGGATGGCAACGTGGCCTGTGGTTCCGTGCTTGCCCCAGTGCAGTTCAACGGCGTCGTTTTCACCAATGACAGCGTTATCAGGCACTGACGCCTTGCTGCCGGCCGTTGTGATACCGGCATCCATTGTTCTCTCGTCCGGTTGATCTCCGGTCTCTTGGTTGGTATCAGCGATATCCGGCTGTGGCAGTTCAAGAGGCTTGCGTATCAGCACTGGCAGAGGGTCGCTGGACAAAGACTCCCCGGGGCGAGCGTATTGATAAAACAATTCTGCAAGCTTGCCGTTGTTATTCAGCAGCCAGGCATACTCGAGATTGAATGTCAGCACACCGCTATCGACTGTCGAGAGGTCGATCCGCATGCTGATCTGGGCCTGAGTAACCGTCCCAACCATTGTGTAGAGCGTCACAATGTCACCGCTCCGGGCCCCCGAATACAGAGTGACGCGCACGGTGATGCCATCGGGAAACAGGTCAGGATCCAGCGGACCACCGCCATGTCGATCAATAACCGGGATGGGCAGCAAAGGCTCAATAGGCGCTACGATTCTAAAATTTTGTTGCGCTGAGACACTCTCAGCGCCACCACCCGCGTAGGTGATTTTGTAACTCAATTCGAGACGGCCATTTTCGATGAGGATGACCTCAGGTCGGCCCACCAGACGTGTCAATGGCTGCCCGACATTGGCCTCTGCAACGGTCCACACAGGGTTTAAAGGCTTTGGAGTGCCGGCTTCGGTGAATCCCCGCCATTGCAGCGTGACTTTGTCGCCCACCTTCATAGCGGCATAGGGCGGCACCGAGACCGTAATGCCGTTGGTAGGGATCGCATTCCTGTCCGGGTCCAGCAGCAATCCATGAGCCTGCTTGATCTGCGGTACCGGCAAGTGTGTCGCCGCAGTAGCTCGAGTGCCCACGTAGAAAAACAGTCGTTTCGACTCATCGCCAGGTCCCGGCATCGGTCCGCCGGGTAACCGCACAGAATATGAAAAAAACACCCAGCCTTGATCCAGACTCTTTAACAAGGCATTGGGAAATTCTATCGGCAACCCTTCCTCCACCAGAGTTTCATCAATCGGCCAGGCATTGTTCGCATTGTCCCCCGCATCTCCCGACGCGGTACAACCCCGCCAGTTGGGGTAAATAAAACCGCCTTTTGCCGCCTCAATCCCCGGGAAATAAACATGGGCGATCAGGGGCTTGTCACCCAGCTCTGCGAGGTCAAGTTGGTTATCTGCGTTCAAAGGGACTTTCGGTGCTGGATAGATATCCGCTGTCATGTCCAGGCTCCATTGTTGATTATCGGGGGTATCGCCCCGGCTCTTTTTGAGCACCACATGATGTGTTGTGAGTATTTTTACGCCTGAACAATCGATTTGCCCACTATCAGAACTGCTAGGTTGTCAACGACTGAAAAGGGATTATGGTTGTTTTCAGGTGACGGCTATTGCCGTGACATACGTAAAACATCTGAATGGACATTACAATGAACAGAATCAAAATATTGTTCGCCCCATTGATTTTCACGACTGTATTCTTTCAAACCGCCGTAAGTATCGCCGCAGAACCAGAGCCAGGCTTTATAACCTTTTACGTCGGTGGAAAAGAGGTGTGCCGAGTCAAAATAGAAGCTGGACAAACTAATTTATTTACAAAAGAAAAAGGTTGCCGCACCGGAACCGAATATGAAGAAGGAGCAATTAAACTAGAGAGTGTTCGATCCGCAACCACAATCAAACTAAGTGCCAACAGGAACCTAGACCCAGTAACCCCCGCGGGATGCAATAACACCAATGGTTTTGAATATATAATAAGAACCACCAAAAACGATGTCTCAACTGACATTGTAGCAAACGCAACTATACGTGAAGGCACCGTTGGAATGCCATTATTACCTGGAGTCAAGCTGATGAAAGTCTACCAGTATGGCGGCGTACCCCCTAGGTACCCAACCACAAGATGCCTCAACATAAGCTTCGATTGACCCAAAACCAACCACTACAGGCTTTGCGTTCTAGCGCCTCTATTTTATAGGCCCTTACATATCGCAACCCAAAAGCCTCTATCCCAAAGAAGCGTTCAGCATGAAAAAAAATCTTATCAACGCCTTGAGTTTTCTCTGCATCACTGCACTCGGTACCGGCTACAGCGTTGCAGCAGAAACAGCCAACAATGGCACCATCACTTTCATCTATGACAAAGACGAAGGTCAATGCACTATCCCCGTCCGCGACAAACATGAAGTTGCCATTTACCATGTTAGCAATACTCCGGACTTTCCGTGCAAAGGCCATAGTGTTCGTTACATTCAGTTCAATCAGGTTCGCTCTGCCGTCAGTGTCTGGCTCGGTAGCCAGTTTGACCAATGGAATCACGCGGTCGGCTGCAGTAATCTGGAAAACCCTGCCACCCGACCTAACAACTTTCTATTTGAATTAAGAACAGTCAAAAACATGCCAAGCAGCGAACCCATTGCGCTCGACAGCATAACGAACAATCACGTAGGAAACCCTATTATCCCAGGCGTCGTGGTCAAATCCAGATGGGTCAACGACCCTAAGGAAGTCAATCGCGAACTTAGCTGTATAAGAATCAATTTTGATTAATTATTTCCATCTGCCGTCTTTTCAACGCCAAGCACTATTTCCGAAAACCAATCGTCCTGTTTAAACACCGGCTTCGGCCTCGGCTGGGAAGTGCGCCTGTCGCAATACGACCCCGGCACCCAGGTCCTCGCGTTGTCCACCGGCGAAACCTTCAAAGTCACCAACATGGTCGGCAACCGCCTGGAGATGCAGGAACAAAAAATCAAAAGCTTCCTCTTCTACGAAGACGCGCCGGGGCTGTACCGGGTGGTGCACAAGTCCGGCCTGATCGAAATGCTGCGCTCGGACGGCAAGCTGGCGCTGCCCGAAACCCTGTATTCCGCCGAAGGCTACAAGGTCAGCCTGGCCTACTTGCCGTTCGGTTCCGGCTTGCGCCGGCTGCACACCGTCACCGACGGCCAGGGCGTGGTCCTGCTGGAGGTCAAGCTGCCCGCGGCCGGGCAGGACGAGATCCAGATTCTGCTGCGCCCCGACGGCAGCCCGGACGGTGCGCTGGCCAGGTTCGTGATGAAGATCCGCAACAGCGGGCCGGGCGATGAAGTCTACGAACTGATCCTGCCCACCGAAGAGCAGGCGTCCTGGCGCTTCAAGTACGCCACGGTCAATGGCCTGCACTGCCTGACCGAGGTCAAGACCCCGGTCGGCGGCCATGAAACCATCGAATACGCCGGCAACGGTCACGGCTTTCCGGGCAATGCGCGGCCGCCGCTGCCGCGGGTGTTCAAGCACCGCAGCGATCCCGGCTTCGGCCAGCCGGTGCAGGAGATGCGCTACAGCTACGACAACAGCAACCTGCCTGGCAGCAGTCACAACTTTGTCGGCAACGGCGCCAGCATCAGTTGGAGCGACGATGGCCTGGACAACCTCTACAAAATCACCGAGCGCTATCGCTACGGCACCACCGAAACCCATCGCTACGGCACCACCGAAACCCA
>NZ_JBFUBR010000038.1:0-10620 GCF_056405655.1 Pseudomonas sp. P1_F7 | reverse complement strand
AGCCGGCGATGCTCGGCTCTAACCCTCGGCTCGAGACAAGGAAAACCGCGCTCCAGTCGAGGATTGCGCCTTCAGTGAGGAAGACGATGAAACAGAGCGCCCCTAAAAACAGCACGATACCCCTGGGCACCGCGAACATTGGTCCACCCCGTTCAGTGCCATAAGTCAGAAAAGCAGGCGCTGCCTTGTAAAGCGCTCCCAAAACGGTGGCAACGATGCAGAGCGCAGCAATCAACGGATGCAGGCCCAAGGTCAGCAGAGCGGTCATCGCCCCGGCGCCCACTATGCCTCCGACGCTGTAAAGGCCATGGAAGCCGGACTGAAGTGCCTGCCCGCTGTTTTTCTCGACGATGACGGACTGTATGTTCATGGCGCAATCAAGCATGCCCATGCTGGCGCCGAAGATAATGACAGCGATGACCAGACCCGGCAGCCACACCAAGGTGCTCAACAGCGGAAGAACGGCACACAAGACAATCGTCGCCCAGATTACGACCGGTCGGCATCCATAGTGTGCAGTGAGATACCCAGCGAAGGGCATGGCCACAATAGATCCTCCGCCAAGGCCAAGCAGCAGCAACCCCAGGCCTCCATCGTCCAGGCCGGTGCGTGCTTTAACCAATGGAACCAGAGGCGCCCAAGCGGACATGAGTAAGCCCGCGATGAGGAAGGCAATGCGTGTAGACATCCGCTCATTGTGGTTAGCCGTGGGTATTAACACCGGCGATGGAGCATTCATAATTCTCGGTAATCCTTGTCGATGATGCTAGCCATCGTTTACTGGCTTAGGCAGTGCGGGTTTCGTATGTTTTTCGCGTGCCCGGGTTTCGAAACTTAGCGCCTGCGCTCATACGTTGCTCTATAACTGCTTGGCGCTACGCCAAAGAAGTCACGAAAGCGCATATGGAAGTTGGCGAAACTACAGAAGCCGGTCGCAATCGCGATATCGGTAATCGGCCGATTGCTCTGCAGAATAAGCTGTCGCGCTCGAGTCAAGCGCAGCTCGAGGTAGTAGCGTGTGGGCGTGGCGCCCACGAAACGGCAGAAGCGCCGCTCCAATTGTCGTCGGGAAATTTTCACACATTCAGCCAGTTCGTCGATCGATAGTGGCTCTTCGATGTTCTTTTGCATCAGCTCTAAAGCGAGCTTCAGGGTTTGTGGCAAGGTGGGGTCAGAGTCAACTATGACAGTCGATATCCCAGAGACTTCAGTGGTTTGATCACAACTGAGTATTTCCTCGACAGCATGGGTCAGCGACACGCCTTGTTTAGCGGTGATGAGCTCCAGCATCATGCGTAACGAGCTGCTGGCGCCAGCGCACGTGATACGGTTTCTATCTAATACGTGAGTCCGACAAGTGACCAGGACTTTGGGGAAAACATCCTCCATCATCGCTCGCCCATCTGGATGGAAGGCACACTCGACACCGTCCATTAACTGAGCTTCCGCCAGAAAAAACGCACCATTCCACAAACCGCCCATGGTCGCGCCAAGAGATGCGACGTTACGTAGCTTGCGCCGTAACAGCGGGTCGCTCATCAGCTTCACTCGCAAACCACCAGCGACAATGAGAACGTCGATACGATCCGGTAGTTGGGATAACTCCAGGTCCGCTGAAATTGCGATTCCCAGATCGCTCATCACAAGACGGTTCTTGATGCCGACCGTCAACACCTCAAACGCCGGTGTCTCGCTAATCAGGTTGGCGGTCACCAGCGCATCGATAGCGCCGGTGAACGACATCATCGAGAAATTGTTCAAAAGCACGAAAGCTACACGAGTCACCGCCTGCGGCATTAATGGTTTCTGCGCCGTATAGGAGTACCCCATGTTCTTGTCTTTAAGCACGCTCTCGAATACGAATGGCATAAATCCTCTTTGTCACCTTTACCAATAGCTACGAAACCGTTGCGCAATCTAGACAGCGGTTTTTGGAGCAGACAGCAACAAATCAAAGAATGCCTGGCAGTCATCGCTCTCAGGTAGTGTTTCAACACTGTTCTTGATCGCATTGCTGAGCGTGGATCCCAAGCTGTCATCAGCCAGCAAATGATATTTAGCCGTGAGTTCGGCACTCGACATAGGGTTGCCGGGGTCGCCCTTGGCCGTCGCGGTTGGGCTCGTAAGACGCGTGCCGTCTTTCAGGGTAACGGTGACGCGGGAGAGAATTTCCTCAGGGAACCTGGCGGACAGGTCGGGCGCCTCATGAAGGGTTATCTTCCCGCTGATGTTCAAGATGTCCGGCGCATGAATGGAATCCCCGGTGACTTCGTCAGGGCCCAGCTTTCCACGAACGATCAAGGCGGCCAGTGGAAATGCGAGCGCATATTGGGCCTCATCCGCATTCTTCGGAAAATGCCCCTGCAAGCACACAGACTCGTGGAATGTCTCGACATCGATGGTCTCGATCAACTCAGCAGTGATGACTGGATGTGCTCGCATCAAATCGGTCATGGCCGTGAGTGCCGGTTGCGCCCAGCGACATACCGGCCACGGTTTGAAATATTGCTCGTCGATCTCCCAACGGGTTCCGATGTCCTGCCAGAAAGTGGAAATCTCCAAAGGTTCAACGGTGGCGGCTGGAGCGCCAGTGACACCGAGCTGTGCCATCAGTAATGCGTTCAGTCCGGCATACGCCCCGGCGCCGTGGGCATCACGCAACATCGTCGGAAAGCTCACCAGGCGCATCATCGGGCACCTCGGGCCGAAGTATTCCGCGATACCCAGCGCATGACGGAATGTCGTTTCATCAAGCTTCAGCAAGCGGGCGCCAGCGCAAACGACCCCGATCCCGGAAAAGGCGCCTGAGGCATGATATTCAGGGGCGGTGGCCATCAATGCCTGACCCGCCCGCAAGGCGGTCTCGTAACCGATGCACAGTGCGCTGAGGAATTCTTCGCCGCTGATGTCTTTGCCCTGACTGCGATACGCGTCAACCAATGCAACAATGGCCGGGACAACAGTTGCACCTGCATGCCCCTTGGAGGTGAAGTGACCTTCATGCGCATCCAGGCTATCAACGCAGAAACCGCCGGCATACGCGGCGCCCAAGGGATGTACGGCTCTGCCGTCGAACCAAAGGCGGCTGGACAGCTTGTTGGCAGAGTAGTGGGTGTCAGCGTAGGTTTTGAGCATCACGCTGGTTTGATTATTGCGGGCTCCGGCGGCCACGCCAATGATGTCGAGCAGGCAAGCTTTGACCAGCTCGCGTGTATGCAGGGGCGCGTCCTTGTAACTGAAATTCTGGACGAATGAATACAACTGCATTTCAATATTCCCGAGTGATGAACGCCGAAACGGATAAAAAAGTTGCCCGGTGAAGGGCAACCTTTTATGCAGCTTTATAAGAAGGGACTAGTTCTTTGCGGTGGCGGTATTTGACGCGGCGCGTGCGTCTGCCAGCCAGCTGTCGTATTTCGCGCGATGGGCCGCGATCCATTCTTTGGCGTGACGAGTAATGTCAGCTGCACTTTTTTCACCATTGTGCATTTTAAGATTTTGCGCGCTTTCATCGTCGGTAGTGATCTGCATTTCAGACAGGAACTTCACGGCCGCCGGGTTTTTCTCGGCGAACTCTTTGTTGATGACCGCTCTGACACTGTCTACCGCGAAACCAAGGTTTTTACCATTAAAGGTAGTGTTGGTATCGTTTTTGCCACCCGGGAGATCCGTACGCGGCACGGTTAACCAAACCACATCTTTACCTTCGACCAGAACACCGGAGATCCACTGAGGTACCCAGGTGTAATAGAGAATCGGCTTGCCTTCTTTATAACGAGCAATGGTGTCGGCCATCAGGGCAAAATAGGAGCCCTGGTTATTGGAAACGGTCTTTTCCAAGCCGTAGGCTTTCATATGGTGGGCAATGATCAGCTCACAGCCCCAGCCGGGGTTGCAACCTGTCAGGTCTGCTTTACCGTCGCCATTACTATCGAACAGCTTGGCGATCTCTGGCTTTTTCAAATCATCGATAGAGGTGATGTGATACTCATCAGCCGTTTTCTTATCGATCATGTAGCCCTGTAGTACGCCCGGCATAATAGCGCCGGTTTTCACCATCGCCTCATCGCCGCCTGCCTTCTCGTAGAAAGATTTGTGTAGTTCCTCCCACAGATGAACCGAGAAATCAGCGTCACCATTGGCAATCGCAATCATCATGGTGGAGTACTCGGTTTCCTTGGGTGTCTCAACGTCGTAGCCCAATTCCTTGAGACCTGCCATTGCAATCTCTCCGCGAAACCGCTCTTCGGCGATTGACGGGAATATGGGAGTGATTGATACCCCTTTTCCGGGCAGCTGCGCCGTGGCGGCCGATGCGAAAACAGGTGAAACCGCTAGTACTAAAAGCGCGACAGAATGAATGAATTTCTGTTTTATTCCGAATGTTGCGAAGTTCATTATCGTTTACCTGCGCTGGATTAAGAAGTTGGTATTTCTTTTGGTTCACGACGCGCCGCTGAGCGGAGTTAGTTTTCTTTGGGGCTGACTTCTATTTTCGTAAGAGTGTTTTTTTTCTTCAGGCGATAAACGACACCCGCCGGGCCTGTCTGGTACCAGTGCTCACCTTTGGTTGCCCTGTTACTGCGTTCGCCCATTGCCTGGGTCAGTCGGTCGAGGAAGATCGCCAGCAATACCAGCCCCAATCCACCGACGGTTGCCAAGCCCATATCAAGGCGGCCAATCCCTCGAAGCACCATCATCCCCAACCCGCCAACCGAAATCATTGATGCGATCACCACCATGGAAAGTGACAACATTAATGCCTGATTCAGACCCGCCATGATCGTCGGTGCAGCTAAAGGAAGTTGAACCCGCCTCAGCATTTGGCGTGGGGTGCATCCGAAAGCGCGGGCTGCTTCAACCTTGTCCTCCGGTACCTGGCGAATTCCCAGATTGGTGAGCCTGACCAGTGGCGCTACTGAAAAGATGATCGTGACCAGTACTCCCGGTACGTTGCCGATGCCAAACAGCATCACCACGGGTACCAGATAAACAAATGCAGGCAGTGTTTGCATTGCATCGAGTACCGGCCGCAGAAGCATCTCCAATCGGTCACTCCGGGCACACAGGACGCCCAGCGGTATGCCAATAACTGCACAGAAAAACAGTGAAGTGAGCACCAGGGCGAGGGTGATCATGGCGTCATTCCATACGCCGATCACTCCTAAGAGGGTGAGGGTGACGAGACAAAGGATTCCTATCTTTTTCCCTCCTACCTGCCAGCCGAAGAGCGTCGCAATAGTAATGAATATTGACGGAGGGATAGCCAACAATCCGAACTGAATACCATTAAGTACCTGGTCGATTGGCCATCTTATCGAGCGGAATACCTCGCGGAAATTATGAACCAGATAATTCAGGGCAACTTCTACCCATTGGCCCAAAGGGACGTTGATGGATTGAAACGGGTCTAGAAAACTGAATTCGTTCATGTAATCACCTGAATGTCCGAGCCTGGCAAGCCAGCAAATAGAGACTATTAGTGTCGGCTCATTGTCTGAAGCAGTAGGCTCTTGGAGATCGTGCCTTTGAACACACCCTGGCGATCCAGCACGGCAACTGGATTAACTGCATCAGCAACGATGTGAAAGACGTCCTGCAGGAGTACATCGTCGCGCAGCGTAGGAGTGGATTGATCCATGGAGTACGGATGCTCTGCGCAAATTTTGGCAACATCACCAGCCTTGAGGATCTTCGAGGCATCAAAGCCTTTGAAGAAAGCCCTGACGTAATCGTTCACCGGGTTGCAAAGCAGCTCTTGCGGGGTACCAATCTGTACTACCCGGCCACCCTCCATGATCGCAATGCGATGGCCGATGCGAATCGCCTCGTCAATGTCATGGGAGATGAAGATGATGGTGCGATGCTGTTCTGCCTGCAGGCGGATCAGTTCGCCCTGCATTTCGTGGCGAATCAACGGGTCGAGTGCCGAGAAGGCTTCGTCCATCAGCAGGATAGCGGGATCATTGGCCAGCGCTCGGGCCAGGCCTACCCGCTGTTGCATACCGCCGGACAGTTGGTGCGGATAGCTGTAGGCGTGGCCATCGAGCCCCACCTGTTTGAGTGCCTCGAGTGCACGTTTATGCCGTTCACTTTCCTCGACACCCGAGATTTCCAGACCGAAAGCAACGTTGTCGATCACACTCATGTGGGGCATCAGGGCAAACGACTGAAACACCATGCTCATGTCTTTGCGACGAACGCTGAGGAGATCAGCATCCGACAGACCGGTAATTTCCTGTCCGTTAAGATGGATTGTTCCGGAGGTTGGCTCGATCAGTCGATTGAACAAGCGGACCATCGTCGACTTCCCGGAACCGGAAAGCCCCATGATGACGAAAATCTCTCCACGTTTTACGGAGAAACTGGCATCAAAGACGCCAACGACTTGACCGGTTTTGCTGAAAATTTCACTTTTATCAGCACCGCGAGCCAGCATCTCCATCGCGAGTTTTGGCTGAGCACCAAAGACTTTGTAAATGTTTTTTACCGAGAGTATCTCGTCACCAAGACTCATAACCCCTCCTGCTGCAATTACGACGTAAGATCAAGAATTCAGGTGTAGTGTCTTGATCAGTTCAGACGGTGCTTGTGGGGGCAGTCAAGCTGGGAAAAAGGTTGGGAAATAGTCATTGTGACCATCCTCTTTAATATGTGATGTTTATTATTCTTGTTTTATCGGCGCTGAATTAAGCAGTACCTTGAGAACCAAGTTATTACCTAATAGAGTCAGCGTCTAACAACATTTCTTCCAGTCAATCAATAACGTCATGTTATCAATCATTTAATTATGTCAATTTGCGACTGCGGCTGTGCCAGTTGCGAAGACGACTGCGGATGGCCCTGTCTTAGGCCCTGTGTTTGAGCTACGCTCCAGCGTAGGCTCTAGGTGGAACCCTCTCGCCGATCTCGTCCCTAACGGCCCTCCGAAGGGCCCCGAACCGGATATTCAATACTCTAGGTTATGGTTAAGCACATCGATCCAGACATGACGCTGCTGAAAATGCCGTCCCTGAAAGCAGTGAAGTCATTCGTAGCCGCCGCAAAATATCAGAGCTTTACGCGTGCGGCAGAAGCACTGTGCGTTACTCAAGCGGCAATCAGCCGTCAGATTCGAGAACTTGAGGCGTACCTTGGAGTGGATCTCTTCAAGAGGGTGGGGCGAGCAGTCGAGTTGACGGAAGCCGGATCCATCTTTTTTGATGCGGCACAGCTATCTTTCGTCAACATTTCCCAGGCGGCGGAGCGCATTCGCACCAACAATGCAGGCAAGCGCACGTTGACGCTTTGCTGTTCTCCCGCGTTTTCAGCCCTCTGGCTCGCAGCGAAGCTGCCAGGTTTTTTTTCCAAGAACGCAGACATCGACCTCAATCTGGTAACCACTCAAAACTTTTTGTCGATGGAACCGGGTGTAACTCCGGACATCTTCATCACCAAAATGGCCAGGATTCAGGATGGCTACCGCAGTTATCCGTTGTTTCATGATGTCATCTACCCGGTGTGCACACCTCGTTACAAAGAGGAGCACCCTGAGCTGTCCAGCCTGGAAGGATTACGCGACGGGGTTTTGCTAAACCTCAGCCCTTATGGCAGATCCCAGGTAGCGGAGCACGTTGACTGGGGCGTTTGGCTGGCTTATCACGATGTTGATATCGAGAAACGCCCCCACGACAGCCCTCACGTGTTCAACGCGAACGACTACAACTTGGTAATTAGCATGGTGTTGACCCATCAGGGCGTCGCCCTCGGATGGAATCACCTGGTTGCAAACCTGATCGAAAACGGCACGCTGATTCGGCCGATCAAAGAGGAAGTGGTTCTCCATGAAAGTCAGCACTATCTGACATTTCGTGAAGACCGGATCAATGACGACGCCTGTTGCCGGCTACGAGACTGGATTCTCGCCCAGTTTTCCTGAGCTGTTTAGAAGATAGGAGTACTGACTGAGCAGTGATTCGGGGTGCGAGGAGGGGAGAAGTTTGAGTATGCCGGTGGTGATCATTCGTGGTTCTCACCACCGGCAGTTTTACTCTTAGCCGACAGATCTTAACGGGATCGTGTCATTGAGCTGCTCAAGCATCGTTTTGCAGTACCAATCATCAAACTGACACACACCGATTTCGCTAGCCACCGACAAAGGGCCTGGCTCGTAAGCAGGGGAGCTGACCCCGACCTGTGCGCCTTCCACCAAGGTGCGATCCTGGTCATTGGTTGCAAGCCAAACCTTGGTCAGGCGATCGATGTCGTAGTCGACACCTTCCTGCGCGTCCTTCTTGACGATCCATTTTGTAGTGACCAACGTCTCGCCCGGACCGATGGGCAGAACGCGGAAGCTCAGCGCGTGATCGCCCAGAAAGTGGTTCCAGGTTGATGGGTAGTTGAAATAAAGCAGCGCACCGATGTTGGCTTCACCGGTTGTGTCCAAGCGACCGGCAACCGCAGGCTTGCCATCCATTGTGTAGCTGACGGCCCCGGAAAAAAGGGGGATGCGCGTCATGCGGAAGCGACCGTCTTCGTCCATGACCAATTGGCTGGGCAGGCCTGCTGCTTCGCAACGATCCCAATGCTCTTTGAGTTCAAGATCCTCATCGCCGCCGGCGCCACCCACTGATGGGTTGTCGACGAATGAGTGCATCAATTCCGGGTGAGTAAAATCGCAGTGGTAACACTCGCGGTTGTTCTCGAAAACCAGTTTCCAGTTGCCTTTCTCGATGATGTTCGACTCAAACGCGACTTTGCAGTCGTCCAGGTTATGAGGCGCAACGAAAGGGGTGACGGATTTTCTGAACGACGAAAAGTCTGGGGCGACATCTGCTACGCACACATAGATGTACGTTTCGACGACCTCACAATGCACGGTTTTCAACCCATGCTGAGACTTGTCGAAATCGTCCCCCATGTTCCCGGCGAAAAGCAGTCTGCCATCCAGCTCGAATGTCCATTTGTGGTAAGGGCACACCAGCTTGGCGACCTTGCCGCTTGCTTCCGGGCACACCTTGGAGCCGCGATGGCGGCAGGCGTTGTGGAATGCACGAATCTGCTTGTCTGCGCCGCGCACGATAGCGACAGGGTAATCGCCGATTTGCAGCGACAGGTACTGACCCGACTTCTCCAGCTCAAATGTGTGCCCTGCGAAGATCCAGCTTTTGTGCCAGATCTGTTCCAGATCCTGCCTGTAAACGTCTGGATCGCTATAAAGGGCACCTGGCAGCGCGTGGTCAGGCTTGCGCTGCGCGATAAGATTTGAAACTGCCGATTTAGTGCTCACGGTCAACACACTCCAAAATACCAAGGGGGCGACACGTTCAGCCTGCTCAGCGAGGTGAGGCCAAACGGTCTTGAGTTCGCAGTACCGTCTGTGGATGCAAGCCCATCAAACCGTGCTGCTTCTATCCGCGAACCGGAACGGTTTGCCACGTCCAGGAAACGCCTTACGAAATGTGCCTTCTTGGATGGGGGTGCCATCCGTGCACTCATTTCGTTTCTGAGTCATTACTAATGCAGATAATTCTTTAATGCCGATGTTTGCATCAATAGCAATATTTCTACAGCACCATATTCGATCCCGGGCAAACGAATCCTAACTAATGGGACGAATGTACGAGAGATCTTATTCTCCAATTCGTCGGGAGAATATCGCTGTTGTAAGGCTACGACGGCAATCATGCGTCAACAAGAAACATTTACTCTGATCAATGCATAAACAAATGTTATCGATTGACGTCGCGGCTCCGATGAAGAAAATTCAAATCATTGAAAATAAAGGAAATATTATTTTTCAGGACGAGTGAAACACCCATCTGGAAATGTATACGCCAGAGATACACTCTATTGACCGCCTTCTTGGCCCATGCCAGTCTGGATTCAACAGTAGCCAAAGTGCCGTAGTTGATCTCGTGTTTGAGCAATGGGAACTGTCCCGTGAAAACATGGCGATTTTTATCGTGTTCAAGGCATCAAAGCTGACGCGCTTACTGATCTTCCACCTAACTCGCATTCGGAGCATTTATCTTGAAATTTGAAGGCATTTATACGCCAGCAGTAACTCCTTATAACTCTGATGGGGAGATTGACTGGAATGTGTACTCGGAAGTTTTGGAATCGCTGATTGAGGCGAAGGTACACGGCATTATTATCGGCGGCTCAACCGGCGAGTATTATGCGCAGACTTCGGAAGAGCGCACCGAGTTGGCGGCCTACGCCAAAGATGTGATCGGCACTCGGGTGCAACTGATCGTCAGCACCGGGGCGATTCGTACCGAAGATGCGGTTCAGTACGCCAAGGATGCCAAATCGATCAAAGCGGACGCCATTCTGGTCACGTCCCCGCCTTACGCGCTGCCAACCTCACAGGAAAACGCGATTCACGCGCTCACTATCGATCGCGCAGCGGACTTGCCGATCATGCTTTACAACTATCCGGGGCGCATGTGCGTTTCGATGGATGAAGAATATTTCAAGCGTGTCAGCCAATCGAAAAACGTCGTCGCCATCAAGGAAAGTTCCGGCGACATGGGCCAGGTGCATATGCTGGCCCGGCAGTTCCCCAACATCGCTTTGTCCTGCGGATGGGACGACCAGGCCCTCGAGTTTTTTGCCTGGGGCGCCCCTGGGGCGCCC
>NZ_JBFUBR010000037.1:0-10736 GCF_056405655.1 Pseudomonas sp. P1_F7 | reverse complement strand
GTCCCATCACGACTCCAGACGTTTTTACGGCTGCGACTCAGTTTTATGGCAGCTGTGCGTGGGACGTCTTCGGACGTGCCGGTTTCCTTGGCTCCCGGTTTCCAACCTGCGCACAGCTGCCACCCATTCGCTTGGAAACGAACGAGGCAGCTCTTTAAGCCAAGGAGTTACATCATGACGAAAGCAAATCCATCTGATCATTCAGAACTGAAAACCGTCGGCTTCACCCCCTTCCTGTATCTCTCGGATCAACCTCTATTCCACGTCTGCCGCGACGTCCCCATCGCCGACGCTCTGGCCCAAGCCTCCGACCTGCTCTTCCTCGCCAAATCCCTGACCGTCGATGCCGCCTACGCCCAAGACTCCGATCGCCACGCCTGGGCCGCGCATTACCTGACGACGATGAGCAAAGCGGTGATTGATGATGTGGTGAAGGTGTTGACGCGCAAACCTGCTCAAACGAAAGCGCATGCAGATCAATAAAACAAACAGAGCCTGAAAATTCCCAAATAGGGACCGAGCGTTCCCTTTTTGGGACTGATTAGAGCCAGATGCTTCGGTTCTTCAGTTCAAACACATCATGAAGGCATGGCCAGCACGGTCAGCCGCCGCTCCAGCATCTGCCCCGTCAGCATGCCCTCATACGTATCCGCCGGCCGTCCCCACTGCTCCACGATGACCATGCCGTCCACCAGCGCCACAGCCAATTCGGCAATCGTCTCGGCCTGATCTTCTATGATTTTTTGAGTCCGAAGCCACAGCCGATCTGTCATCTCTTTAATCTCCGCCGCTATCCGCTCACCCGACGCAGGATCAGTCTCCGGGTAGACGATATTTCGCAGCAGATGCTGAAGCTCCCTGACCTTTGCGTAATCCTGCTCCGCGCCCTGCTCGCCTTTGAGGATGGCGGTGGCCTTGGGCTTATCGACGCGTTTTGCGGCTGAAGGTTTTGAAGGCAGTGTCTGCGCCATTGCGCCAGCCAGGAGCACCATCATCCGGGCTTCCAGATGCTCCTTCACGGCCTCCATCGACGAAATTGACCGCGCTAGATTGATAGACGCGCCCCCTTGGTGCCGCAAGTCCATGGTCACTGCCAGGGTCACGCCGCCCGTGGCAAAGCCCAAGGCGCGGGCCACGACATAGTGGCCCATTTCATGATGGGCAATCTGCCAGGCGTGATCGCGTACGGCAGGCGGCATCTTGTTCGTCATTTCCATCACCTCGCATCGCTTCTGCTTTACTTTTCTTGCGTAAACTCGTCCGTCTCAAAAAAAGGAGCATCAAATGAGTAGCATGGAAAAGGATTTTCTGAAGATCCCTCTCGAAGAAACTTTCAAGGTTCTTGAATACTTAAGTCAATGCGAACCTCGGAAGGCAGCTTCTCGACTCACAGGAATAGAAACGCGAGCGGCACGCTTCGCCAATCGAGCTCTATTGGCGGGTGCAATCGGGCTCGGGCTTGCCGCGTTGCTAGCCTACTGGCACACGTCCCAATCACCCTTACCAAATATGATGAAAAACGTCGCGCTCGCTCTAATAGTGTTTTCCACTCTATCTACATTCGCCTCCCTGTTGGCTCCAATCTTTGCGTCGGTATGGACTTTAGCCCGATGGAAAACCATCAGTTTGAGAAACATGCTGGCCGACATCGAGCATGAAAACGCCTTTGTCGAAACACTAAAATCCCATCATGAAAAAGCCTTAGCAAATGCAAGATACTGGCTCGAACTCAAAGTGAATCGCGCAGAAGCCCGCGTCTCCTATTTCTTTGGAGAAAAAGCCGCAGGGCTGGCTCTACTAGGTACAGCCTACGTTTGCACCAAGGAATTTGGTGGCTTTCCATGGTTAAGTCAGACCTTGATGGCTGGGCCTGTGACTGAAAACCTAGGCGACTCCATTTTGCTAATGGTGATAGCACTTGTCCTCGGAATCTCAATCGGTGCCATGCTTCTCAAACATGTGAATGCACGGTATCGCTTTCAGATCGAACTCATCGACAACGCTTTGCGGAAGTAACAATTCTCAGGCAAGAAAAAGCCGCGCAATAGCGCGGCTTTTCTGACTCAAGCTTCAGCCCTTATTTGGGCAAAGCGTAGGCAATCACATAATCCCCACGATCCGTCGACTGACGCGCACCGCCCACCGTCAGCAGGATGTACTGCCTGCCGGTTTTCGGTGAAACGTAAGTCATCGGCCCGGACTGGCTGCCCACCGGCAAGCGCGACTTCCAGATTTCATTGCCGTTGCCGGTGTCGAAGGCGCGCAGGTAGAAGTCCTGGGTGCCGGCGAAGAACAGCAGGCCGGACTGGGTAGCCAGCGATGCGCCGAGGGTCGGCATGCCGATCGGGATCGGCAGGTGCATGCGGATGCCCAGCGGGCCAGTGTCCTGCACGGTACCGACCGGGACTTGCCACATCAGTTTGTGGGTCTTGAGGTCGATGGCAGACATGGTGCCGAACGGTGGTTTCTGGCACGGAATGCCGACCGCCGAGAGGAAGCGCTCGCGCATGGCGCCGAACGGCGTGCCTTCCTGCGGCACCACGCCCATTTCGATACCGCTGGCCCCGGCGCCGATCTTGTCGCGCGGGATCATGTAGTTGGCCAGGCCCAGGCGCATGTCGTTGACGAACATGTAGTTGGTGTTCGGATCAACCGAGACGCTGCCCCAGTTCATGCCGCCCAACGAGCCCGGGAATTGCAGGGCGCGGTCCATGCCCGGCGGGGTGTAGACGCCTTCGTGGCGCATACGTTTGAACTGGATGCGGCACATCAATTGGTCAAACGGCGTGGCGCCCCACATGTCGGATTCGGTCAACGTTTTGTTACCGATTGACGGCATGTCGACCGAAAACGGCTGGGTTGGCGAATACCGTTCGCCGGGAACCTTGCCTTGCGGCACCGGGCGCTCTTCGACGCGAGCAATCGGCACGCCGGTTTCGCGGTTGAGCAGGAAGATCTCGCCCTGCTTGGTGACTTGCGCCAGGGCTGGCTGGGTGCCGCCCTTGTCATCCGGCACGTCGTACAGCAGCGGTTGCGCCGGCAGGTCGAAGTCCCACAGGTCGTGGTGAGTGGTCTGGAAGTTCCAGCGCACCTGACCGGTCTTCACGTCGATGGCGACGATAGACGAACTCCACTTATCGTCGAACTCGGTACGTTGGCCGCCGAAGAAGTCCGGGGTGGCGTTACCGGTCGGCAGGTAAACCAGACCGAGCTTGGCGTCGTAGGACATGGCCGACCACACATTCGGCGTACCACGGGTATAGGTCTCGCCGGCCGGTGGGCGTTTGGTGGTGTTCGGGTTGCCCGGGTCCCACGCCCAGACCAGTTCACCGCTGCGCACGTCGTAGGCGCGGACTACACCCGGCGGTTCGCCAGTGGAGTAGTTATCGGCCACACGGCCACCGACGATCACCACGTCCCCGGCGACCAATGGGGTCGAGGTTTGCTGGTAGTAACCGGGCTTCACTTCGCCCATGTCGGTGGTCAGGTCGACGGTGCCTTTGTTGCCAAACTCTTCGCAGGGCTTGCCGGTGTCGGCATTGATGGCGATCAGGCGTGCATCGCCGGTTGGCAGAAACAGACGTTTCGTACAGGCGGTTGGCTGATTGTCCGAAGACGCCGGGGTTTCGGAGTAGCCCAGGCCACGGCAACGCTGCCAGTTGGGCGCGGTGCCTTGCGGGTCAAACTTCCAGCGCTGAGTGCCGGTGTCGGCATCCAGGGCGAAGACTTTGCCGTAGGCGGTGCAGGTGTAGACCGTGTCACCGATTTGCAGCGGGGTGTTCTGGTCTTCGGCGCCAGCACCGGTGCTTTGCGGGATGTCGCCGGTGCGGAAGGTCCAGGCCACCTGCAACTTGTCGATGTTGCCCTTGTTGATCTGGTCCAGTGCGGCAAAGCGATTGCCGGCGGTGGTGTTGCCCCAGTGGGCCCAGTCTTTCTGTTCGAAGCCCGGTGTGACCGGCGTTACTGCAGGTTCAGTGGTGGCCTTGACCACGTGGGTCGGCACGAACATGTAGGCCATCGTCGCAACGACTCCCGCGCCCAGAATGCCAGCCAGACCGTAGGCGCCACGCCCGCCGGTCGCACCCGAAGCGCGGACCAGCGTCGGATAGATCAGCGCTACAACCAGACCGATCACGGCGAACGTCAGTACCCGCGAGACCAGCGGCCAGTATTCGAGGCCGGCATCCCAAACAGCCCAGATCGCGGTGAGGATCAATGCCACGCCATACAGCCATGCGCCGAGCGGCTTGCGACGGGCAATCATCAGCCCGGACGCCAGCATCGCCAGGCCCATCAGCAGGAAGTACCAGCTGCCGCCGAGAGAGATCAGATAGCCACCACCACCGGCCAGGCCGAGCCCGATCAGGGCGATCAGCACACCCAGCCCCGCCAGCAACCATTTGCTGCCGGCGGCAGCCCCAGAATTATTCATATCGGACTTTTTCCCCATTTGTGACAAGGGGCGGAATAATGTACTACCTAGTTACTTATGGCAATTTGTCGCAGGTGAAAATGTCCCGAACGGTACTGAGACTAGATCAAGGATCCGTCGCGAGCGTCGTACAGAAACTGCCTGTAACATGCTTGCGCACTGATCCATGCCGCTGGAGATAACCCTTTGCCTGACACTCGCACACCTGTTCTCGATGAAATCGACCGCCAATTGATTGCCGCCCTGCAGATCAACGCCCGCGAGAGCGTGGCCATGCTTGCCCGGCAACTGGGCATCGCCCGTACCACCGTCACTTCGCGCCTGGCGCGGCTGGAAAAGGCCAAGGTGATCACCGGTTACGGCGTGCGTCTCGGCCAGCGCGTGGTGGATGGCGGGTTGCAGGCGTATGTGGGGATAACCGTGCAACCGCGTTCCGGCAAGGAGGTGTTGCGACGCCTGAGCGCGATGGCGCAGGTGCAGCAGTTGTGTGCGGTGAGTGGCGAATTTGATTATGTGGCGTGGTTGCGCACCGATTCGCCGGAGCAGCTGGATCAGTTGCTGGATCAGATTGGCAGTGTGGATGGGGTGGAGAAGACCACGACCTCGATCATCTTGAGCAGCAAGATTGATCGGGGGCAGCCGGTTTGAGTTTCAGGCCTGGGTTCATCGGTGCCTGAACTGGCGCTATCGCGAGCAAGCTCGCTCCCACAGGGGACAGTGTGTATTACCAGGTCGTCATACTGACCAATAAAATAGCAAAATGACGACACTTTGCGTCTTATTAACGTGTTCGGTGCTCTCTAGAATGGCTGGCATCTTTTCCTATACTCAGATGCGCACTCCGCGTCGGGTCGCCAGCAAGGTCAGCCATGAACAAGAACAATCGCCATCCTGCAGACGGTAAGAAACCAGTCACCATTTTCGGCCCGGACTTTCCTTTCGCCTTCGACGACTGGATCGAGCATCCGGCCGGGCTGGGCAGCATTCCCGAGCACAATCACGGTGCCGAAGTGGCGATTGTCGGCGGCGGGATCGCCGGCCTGGTAGCGGCGTATGAGCTGATGAAGCTGGGCCTGAAACCGGTCGTCTACGAAGCCTCGAAAATGGGCGGCCGCTTGCGCTCCCAGGCGTTCAATGGCGCCGAAGGCATCGTTGCCGAACTGGGCGGGATGCGCTTCCCGGTGTCGTCCACCGCGTTTTATCACTACGTCGACAAACTGGGTCTGGAAACCAAACCTTTCCCTAACCCGCTGACACCCGCGTCGGGCAGCACGGTGATCGACCTCGAAGGCCAGACCCATTACGCACAGAAGCTGTCGGACCTTCCTGCGCTGTTCCAGGAAGTGGCTGACGCTTGGGCCGATGCCCTGGAAGCCGGCTCGCAGTTCTCCGATATTCAGCAAGCCATCCGTGATCGTGATGTGCCACGTCTGAAAGAACTGTGGAACACCCTGGTTCCGTTGTGGGACGACCGCACCTTCTACGACTTCGTCGCCACCTCCAAGGCCTTCGCCAAGCTCTCGTTCCATCATCGCGAAGTGTTCGGCCAGGTCGGTTTCGGTACCGGCGGCTGGGATTCGGACTTCCCCAACTCGATGCTGGAAATCTTCCGCGTGGTGATGACCAATTGCGACGATCACCAGCACCTGGTGGTTGGCGGCGTGGAACAGGTGCCCCAGGGCATCTGGCGCCATGTACCGGAGCGTTGCGCGCATTGGCCGGCCGGCACCAGCCTCAGCTCGCTGCACAACGGCGCACCGCGCACCGGCGTAAAGAAAATTGCCCACGCGCCGGGCGGCCGTTTCGCTGTCACTGACAACTGGGGCGACACCCGCGAATACGCGGCCGTGCTGACCACCTGCCAGAGCTGGCTGCTGACCACCCAGATCGAATGCGACGAAACCCTGTTCTCGCAAAAGATGTGGATGGCTTTGGACCGCACTCGCTACATGCAGTCGTCGAAGACTTTCGTGATGGTCGACCGCCCGTTCTGGAAGGATAAGGATCCGGAAACCGGTCGTGACCTGATGAGCATGACCCTCACCGACCGCCTGACCCGTGGCACCTATCTGTTCGACAACGGCGACGACAAACCGGGAGTGATTTGCCTGTCGTACTCGTGGATGAGCGACGCCCTGAAGATGCTGCCGCAGCCGGTGGAAAAACGCGTGAAGCTGGCGCTGGATGCATTGAAGAAGATCTACCCGAAAGTCGATATCGCCGCGCGGATCATCGGCGACCCGATCACCGTTTCGTGGGAAGCCGACCCACATTTCCTCGGTGCATTCAAAGGCGCCCTGCCCGGCCATTACCGCTACAACCAGCGCATGTACGCACACTTCATGCAGGACGATATGCCAGCCGAGCAGCGCGGGATTTTCATCGCCGGCGACGACGTTTCGTGGACGCCGGCCTGGGTTGAGGGTGCGGTACAGACCTCGCTCAACGCGGTGTGGGGCATCATGAAACACTTCGGCGGTGCAACTCATGCCGAGAATCCGGGTCCAGGAGATGTGTTCAACGAGATCGGACCGATCGCCCTGCCCGAGTAAGAGGAATCCGAAATGCGCGTAGCCCTTTACCAATGTCCACCGCTGCCTCTGGATGTCGCCGGCAACCTGCAACGCGTGCAGCAGCTGGCGCTGGAAGCCAAAGGCGCGGACCTGCTGGTGCTGCCGGAGATGTTCCTGACCGGCTACAACATCGGCGTCGATGCCGTCAGCGTGTTGGCGGAGGTGTACAACGGTGAGTCGGCGCAGCAGATTGCGCGCATTGCCAAGGCTGCCGGGATCGCCATTTTGTATGGCTATCCCGAGCGCACCGAGGACGGGCAGATCTACAACGCCGTGCAGTTGATCGACGCTAACGGCGAGCGCATCTGCAACTACCGCAAGACCCATCTGTTCGGCGATCTGGATCACTCGATGTTCAGCGCAGGTTCCGATGAGTTTCCCATCGTTGAGCTCAACGGCTGGAAGCTCGGTTTCCTGATCTGCTACGACCTGGAGTTTCCGGAAAACGCCCGACGCCTGGCCCTGGCCGGTGCCGAGCTGATCCTGGTACCGACCGCGAACATGATTCCGTTCGATTTCGTCGCCGATGTCACCGTGCGCTCCCGCGCCTTCGAAAACCAATGCTATGTGGCTTACGCCAACTACTGCGGCCATGAAGGCGACATCCACTACTGCGGCCAGAGCAGCATTGCTGCGCCGGATGGCAGCCGTATCGCTCAGGCGGGACTGGATGAATCGCTGATTGTCGGTGAGCTGGATCGACAGTTGATGGTCGATTCCCGTGCCGCCAATCGCTATCTGATCGATCGTCGCCCCGAGCTTTACGGCGAGCTGAACAAGCGCTGATCCATCGTTATCCGCTAGCATTGGCACTTCACTGTTCTGGAAGTGCCCATGCCCGCGCTGAATCCCCTTCGCCCCCACACTGAAACCCTGGCCAACGGCTTGCGGGTGACGCTGCGTCATGCCCCGAATTTGAAGCGTTGCGCAGCAGCGTTGCGGGTCGCCGCGGGTAGCCATGATGTGCCGCTGGCGTGGCCTGGCCTGGCGCATTTCCTTGAGCATCTGCTGTTTCTCGGTACCGAGCGCTTTTCCGCCGGGCAAGGGTTGATGGCCTACGTCCAGAGTCATGGCGGCCAGGTAAACGCGCGGACCAGCGAACGTACCACGGACTATTTTTTCGAATTGCCAACCCAGGCGTTTGCCGGTGGGCTGGAGCGTCTGTCGGACATGCTCGCCCATCCGCGTATGAATTCGGACGACCAGCAGCGGGAACGGGAAGTGTTGCAGGCGGAATTTGTCGCCTGGTCGCAGGATGCCGAGGCGCAGCAGCAGTTTGCGCTGTTCAATGGCCTGGCCGAGGTTCATCCGCTACGGGGTTTTCATGCCGGCAATCGCGACAGCCTGCCGGTGGATCAAGCCGATTTTCAGCAGGCTTTGCAGGGTTTTTATCAGCGCTATTACCAGACCGGGCAAATGACCCTGAGCCTGGCCGGGCCGCAGAGCCTTGATGAATTGAAGGCTATGGCCAAAGCCTTTGGTGGTGTCATTGCCAAAGGCGAAACAGTCACGCAACAAGCGCCTACACCGCTGATGGACGCGCCGGACAAAAGTTATCAACAGGCTGGCGAACGACGTCTGGACTTGCTGTTTGCCCTCGAAACACTGCCTGACTTCTCCGCCGAAGCACTGGCGTTCCTGTGCCACTGGCTGAACGTGGCAAAACCCGGCGGCTTGCTGGCGGACCTGCGCGAGCGCGGGCTGGCCGATCACCTGAAAGCCCAGCCGCTGTACCAGTTCGCCGGGCAAGCCTTGCTGCATATCGAATTCACCCAGCCCGCCGCAGACTCGGCAACAGGCATCTGCGAACGCCTGCTGGACTGGCTCGGTTTCTTTGTCGAGCAAGACTGGGACCGATTGCGCGAAGAGTACGCCACCCTGCTCCAGCGCCAGCAGCAAGTCAGCAGCGCCTTGCAACTGGCTCGACTGGACAGCGAACAACGCGAATTCGGGCTAACCAAGCAGGGCGTTAGAGCCCTCAAGCAAATCCTCCAACAAATCGGCGCTGTGGATAACTTCAGCGGCCCATGGCAATTGCCGACTCCCAACCCTTTTCTGCGCGCCGAAGCACCGGCATCGAACGCCGGACTGATTCGCGGCCAGACCAGCGCCCACCGTGGCCTGCGCACGTTTGCCCAGGATCGCTCGCGCAGCCGTCGTGAACGCTCGCCGATGCAGTTCAGTCAGGCATTACCGGACAACTCTGCGGAGGGTGCGATTTATCTACGCTGGCGTCTGGACTCGACACCCGGCAACAACCTTCAATCACGGTTGGAAAATTACCTGCAACCGTTGCGCGAAGACGCGCGTCAGGCCGGTGTGGATTTTTCCTTCAGTGCGTCAGGCAACGAATGGCTGCTCAAACTGAACGGGCTACAGGAGCCGATGCCCAGCGTCCTGGAGCATGTGCTGAAAGAACTGACAAAACCTGATGCCGCTGTCTCACAAGCCGAATCGACCAGCGTTGCGTTGATACCGATTCGACAACTGCTCAAGGCATTACCCGATCACTGCCTCGGGCACACCGCGAACTCGGATGACGCGCAGCCACTCTGGTTGAGTGCGCGCTGGGATGGGCTGGCCATCGGGCTTTCGGCTCAGACTCAGGCAGCCATGGGACTGGCCTTGAGCCGCATACCCGGCACGCCGGACAATCAACTGACGCCGCCCTCTTCGATCCTTGCACAGCATCTGTGGAGCACCGTCGATACCGCCTCCAGCGAGCACGCGTTGTTGCTGTTCTGTCCGACAGCCACCCAGGAAATGTCCGACGAAGCTGCGTGGCGTTTGCTCGCACATGTCTGCCAGACGCCGTTCTACCAACGCCTGCGGGTGGAACTGCAACTCGGCTATGCGGTGTTCAGCGCCCTGCGGCAGAATCACGGCCGAACCGGGCTGCTGTTCGGTGTGCAATCGCCAAGCGTTGCGCCGGTGGAGCTGCTGCAACACATCGAGCAATTCCTGAATCGATTACCGGAACTAATCCACGCACTCGACGACACCTCCTTCAAGGCTCAACGCCAGGCCCTGGCGGATCAGTTTTCCAGCGCTGCGCTCACTACGGGTCAAGCGGCCGAATTGCTCTGGCAGGGCAAGCTTGCCGGCCGTTCGTCGGATTATCTGACGCAATTGCCCGAGGCCATTGTGCGCATTGACCGGACCGCTCTACTGGCTGCGGCCCAACGCCTGAATCAGGCCGAAGG
The DNA here is from genome assembly GCF_056405655.1 of Pseudomonas sp. P1_F7. NCBI lineage: Bacteria > Pseudomonadati > Pseudomonadota > Gammaproteobacteria > Pseudomonadales > Pseudomonadaceae > Pseudomonas > Pseudomonas sp. P1_F7. Next base: position 528 of record NZ_JBFUBR010000037.1, on the reverse strand, counting down.
CGGCTGGCGGTGCCTGGCCAACAGCGTTGCCCCAGGCGCGCCATGGCAAGTGGCAAAATGATCATTACCGGGGCTGCAAGGAGCTTTCTCAAAGTTTCACGGGCAATTTCTTTGAAATTTTGAGTAACATAGCAACCTAACTATCTTGAACATCTCTGACTTGAGGTGGACTATACCTATAGATAGCGCTGTCCCACCCTACCTGAAGGAGTTCAATTTATGGCCTGGACCAAACCTGCCTACACCGACCTGCGTATCGGCTTTGAAGTCACCATGTACTTCGCCAGCCGCTAATCTGCCTTGGCAGACTGCAGCTAACGCCTCGGTTTTCCCGAGGCGTTTTATTTTCAGCGTTGAAATGATGGAGCATCCATGTTTGTCCAGATTCTAGGTTCCGCTGCCGGCGGCGGCTTCCCCCAGTGGAACTGCAACTGCGTGAACTGCGCAGGCTTTCGCGACGGCAGCCTGCGGGCCAAGGCGCGGACGCAATCGTCCATCGCGATTTCCGATGACGGCGTGAACTGGGTG
>NZ_JBFUBR010000036.1:0-12636 GCF_056405655.1 Pseudomonas sp. P1_F7 | reverse complement strand
ATTGCTTGATTCAGTTGTTAAAGAGCGGTTGGTTAAGATCTTTCGTCTCAACCGAGGTGCGCATCTTACAGCGCATCTTTTCAATTTGCAACCTTAAAAGTTTCTGATTTTTCAATAAAATCAACTACTTAAGCCAAGAGCAACATCAAGCTGCTCGTTAGCGGGAGGCGAATAGTACAGCATTAAAATACGTGGTCAACCCCCCCACCTGAAAATTCTTCTTCCCAACCAAAGCGCCCGGGTTGCCACCATGAAAACCGCCAGCACCTATATAAAGCATCAGGGCAACAGAGAGCCCAGACCACGTCGTCACTGAAGCACCCCTTACTTCGTGGACGCCGGCTAACAGCTTTTGGCCGATGTCTGTTTGTCGCCACCGTCAGCTCTGGGCCAATTGCGTCCCTTGGTGACTGGCTGCAACCAAGTGCGGTCATAGCCATGCGTCAGTGAGAATATTCCAGTCACTTACGCTTTGCGGTGTCTTCTCAATCACTGATCCGCAGAACCCGTAACGGCGAAAATGTTGCAGGGCACTTGAAACAGAACCTGCTCCGTCGTACTGCCCACCCATTTGCCCAGCCCCTTGCGATGCGCATTTCCCATGACGATCACATCGGCCCGGTGATGCGCTGCAAAGTCAGCTAGCGCTTTGCCAGGCGGCCCTGCAACGAAGTGTTGTCGCTCAGTGGGTACGCCATAGTGGTCAGCCAATGCGATAAATGACTTTTGCAGTGACTTGCGTACATCGCTGCTGAAGCCTGGCATCGTCACTGCACCAGCGCCTGCGTCGGATATATGTGTCAGCGATACATCGTAGGCATACAGCAGATGCAGCTCCGCGTTGCATTGCATCGACAACCCGTTCGCCGCCTGGATGATGCGGTCGTTGATGCCAGTGATCTGAGTCTCGGGTTGTGACGGATCGACTGCCGCCACTACCACCCGTGGAAGTGGACATCTGAGTTCGCTGACCAGATGCACAGCCACCGGACATTCGCGCAACAAGTGCCAATCCAGAGGGGTAATGAAAACGCGCTTGAGCGCTGACTCGTGTTGCACATCCTTGATAACCAGATCCGGCTGCATTTCTGCCACATGCCAAAGTATTTCTTGCAGCGCGGTGCGCGTAACATGCACTTCAGTGCTCACTACGACTCCGCGTCCGCGGATTAGATCAGCCTCATCCTTCAGCCACTTTTCGTTTTCTTGCTGACAGGCCTCACGAAAGCGCGCACCGGCGCTCATCAAACCCAAGAGGTTGGAGTCTTCGATAAACACCGTGATATGCAGCGCTGCGCCAGTGGCTTCGGCAATGGCGACAGCTCGCTCCAACGCCGGGGTGTGACGCATGACCGGACCGGCTATCAGAAAGAGTCGTTGATATTGGCTCATGTAACACCTCCAAACGTTCCGGGATATCTAGCTCCCCCAGCGCTCTCGACTGTCACACCACCGACGATTTACTACCGCCTCAACTATCTGGATCGACACTATCAATATACGCCTGGATTCCATCAATTCCCTACAATGACCTGTCCCCTGTGTATTGCGACAAACTCAACACCGGAAGAAAGGGCAAGGCCTTGGATAACCAGTTCGCTGTTTCGGTTGGGACTTCATTTTCTCTTCATTTTTTTCATCTACAGCAGCACGGATCTGATCGATGCTGAAGCCAGCAGGTTTCTGGCTAGACGGATAAATACGTCGGTATCAACGAGACGCTGGCTCGCGAGATAATTCCCTCTTCCTGATACTCACGTTGATGCTGCTAGCGTAACTACTTGAGACTCCCTGCCAGGAACTGCTGCAACCTCTCGCTCCGAGGATGTACCAGAACACTATCTGGTGCACCCCGCTCCTCTACCCGACCCTGATGCAAAAAGATGACGTGATTTGACACCTGTCGAGCAAACGCCATTTCATGAGTGACCACCACCATTGTTCGACCCTCTTGCGCAAGCTGCTGCATGACTTTGAGCACCTCGCCAACCAGCTCGGGGTCGAGGGCAGAAGTGGGCTCATCGAACAGCATCACCTCCGGCTCCATGGCCAGCGCCCGCGCGATGGCTACCCGCTGCTGCTGGCCACCGGATAAATGGACCGGGTATTGCACCTCGACCTTTTGTGGCAAGCCCACTTTGGCCAGGTAATGACGTGCCCGCTCCAGCGCCTCCTTCCGGCCGATACCCAGCACGCTCATCGGGCACTCGATAAGGTTCTCCAGCACTGTCATATGGCTCCACAGATTGAAGTGCTGAAACACCATCGACAATTTACTGCGCATGACCCGCAATTGCCCGGGGTCGACCACACAAAGCTCGCCCTCTGCATTCCTGCGGGTGCGTAGTTCTTCGTCATTAACGATGAAGCGCCCGGCCGAGGGTTTTTCCAGATGGTTGATGCAGCGCAAAAAGGTGCTTTTGCCAGACCCCGAGGAGCCGATGATGCTGATCACGTCGCCGGCCTTGGCCTTAAGTGAGACCCCCTTCAGGACTTCATGGCTGCCGTAGTTTTTATGTACATCTTCAACAATCAATTTATACATTCGAGCAAATCCAATAGGGGTCAGTGCGTGCGCAGTTTGAGGTAGGCCAGCCAATGCAGTTCGCCGCGACGAAACAGCCCGATCAGGAAAAATGCGCTCGTGGCATACAACACCCCGGCGATGCCAAACGCTGTGAAAGATGCATAAGTCGCCGAATTTACATCCCGGGCAATCTTCAGCAAATCAGGCACCGTGGCGGTGAAAGCTACCGAGGTGGAGTGCAGCATCAAGATCACTTCATTGCTGAAAAGCGGCAGCGCTCGACGCAACGCCGACGGCAGAATGATCCGGCGATAGAGCGTGAATCGGCTCATCCCGTAAGCGCTGGCAGCCTCGATTTCGCCATGAGCTGTCGCTCTGATGGAGCCGGCGAAAATCTCGGTCATGTAGGCACAGGTATTGAGCCCGAACGCCAGTACAGTGCAGTTGAAACCGTCACGGAAAAACGCGTTGAGAAAGTCCTGGGACCGCACCACATGCAAGCTGTACACCCCGGTGTAAAAGAACAGCAACTGGATGTACAACGGGGTGCCACGAAACACGTAGGTGTAACACCAGACCGGCAGGCGCAGCAGCGGGTTGCGGCTGACGCGGGCAATCGACAACGGCACCGCGAGCACAAAACCAATCACCACCGAAAGTATGAGCAGCCACAACGTCACCGCCAACCCGGAAAAATATGGCCCGTCACTCCACAGGTAAGCCTGCCAGTAGTCCTGAAGAATGCCGTTCATAACGCAGCCTTCCTGACACCGACCGAGTAGCGGTGCTCCAGCCACATCAACACACCATTGGAAACCGTGGTAATGGCGAGGTAGATCAGGCCACCGACCAGCGTGAAGTAAAAGAACTGCATCGAGCCCTTGCCCGCATCCTGGGTGGCCTTGACCACATCTGTCAGGCCGATGATCGATACCAGCGCAGTCGATTTGATCAACACCTGCAAGTTGTTGCCAATGCCGGGTAGCGCATGACGCAACATTTGCGGGAACAGGATTTTGCAAAAGGTCTGCCCGTGAGTCATGCCGTAGGCCCTCGCCGCTTCGATCTGCCCCGCCGGGACTGCCTGGAAGGCGCCGCGAAAAGTCTCGGTAAAGTAGGCCCCGTAAATGAATGCCAGCGTCACGACACCGGCCAGAAACGGGTCAATATCAATTTGGGCAATGCCCAGCCAATCGGTCATCCGGTTGAGCACCATCTGCAGGCTGAAGAACAGCAGCAACATGATCACCAGGTCCGGCATGCTGCGGATTACGGTCGTGTAAGCCGTGGCCAGCGTGCGCAACAAACGATTGGACGATAACTTGGAACTGGCGCCCATCAGCCCGGCCAGGACGGCGATCAGTAATGAACAAAGCGCCAGTTTGATGGTAGCCAGGGTGCCCAGCAGAATCTGCGGGCCAAAACCTTCCAGAAGCATCTCACTCTCCTTGTTCTTGTTAGGGTGAGGTGAAGGGGGCAATAGAGCGCTCGAACGAGCGCCCTATTCAAGGTAACGACGACGCGTTAGTTGGCGCCGTAGACGTCAAAATCGAAGTACTTGTTGTTGATCCGCGCGTAAGTACCGTTGGCGAGAATGGTTGCCAGGGCTTTGTTCAAGTCTTCGCGCAACGCGACATCCTCCTTGCGCAGACCAAGGCCATCACCGACGCCGAAGAAACCCGGGGCATCCAGAGTGGCACCGGCAAAGTCATAGTCCTTACCCGCCGCTGTCTTCAAGAAGCCGTAACTGGCTTGAATGGAACCCTGCAACGAGGCATCAAGTCGCCCCACTACCAGGTCGGCGTACACCTGATCCTGATTTTGATAGGAAAGAACGTCCACGCCTTTGGAACCCCAAACCGCTTTGGCATAGGACTCCTGGGTCGAACCCTGCACTACACCAATGCGCTTGCCCTTGAGCGATTCGAGGGTCGGCTGTAATCCCGATCCACGCTTGGCCACTAACCGTGTCGGTGCATTGGACACCTTGTCGGTAAACGCAATCTGCTCCAGGCGTTTGGGTGTGACGGTCATCGAAGACGCCACCGCATCAAACTTGCGCGCAAGCAGTGCCGGGATCATCCCGTCCCAGCTGCTTTCCACCCAGACGCAGCGGGTTTTCAGTTCTGCGCAAAGCGCTTCGGCGATGTCGACCCCAAAACCGGTCAGCGTGCCATCCTGATTCTTGTATTCCAGCGGTGGGTACGTCGGGTCCACACCCAGTTTCAACACTTTGCCAGACCAGTCCGCCGCGCCCGCCAGGCTCGACGCCGTCAGGAACACCAGGGAAACCGCTGCAATCATCTTGTTCATTTTTATTCCTCTTCAGGTCGCAGACTATTTTTGTACAAACTGACGTTCGCCAAGACGGCGTCTCAACGCAGAAAACGCTCGACCAGCTTGACCCAGTAGCTCGCGCCAATTGGCAGGCAAGCATCATTGAAGTCGTAGCCGGGGTTGTGCAGCTGGCACCCGCGGTCCCCCTCGCCATTGCCGATCACCAGATAGCTGCCGGGGCATTTTTCCAGGATGAAGGCAAAATCTTCACTCGCTGTGAAGGGGCGCAAGCCGTCGATCAGATGGTCGTCGCCTAACCAGCCCCGCGCGACCTCTCGGGCAAACGCAGTCGACTCGGTGTCGTTGATCAACACGGGATGACAATGCTGGTATTCGATGTGCGCCTGGGCGCCAAAGCTGCTCGCCTGCCCCTGGACTACCTCGATGATTCTTGCTTCGAGCAACTGGCGAACCTCAGGGGTCAGTGCGCGCACGCTCAAACTCATGTCGGCACTGGCCGGGATCACATTCGAAACAGTGCCAGCATGAATGGAGCCCACGGTGATAATCGCCGTGTCTTGCGGATTGACGTTGCGCGACACGATGCTTTGCAGGGCGATCACAATCGAGGCGCAGACCACCACTGGATCGACGGCTTTGTGCGGCACTGCGCCATGCCCACCGACGCCAATGATTTTGATGTTCACGGTGTCGGCAGACGCCATGAATGGCCCAGTGTAAAAACCCAGATGCCCGACGGGGTAGCCCGGTACGTTATGCATCGCAAACATCGCGTCACAGGGGAAGCGCTCGAGCAAGCCGTCCTCAAGCATTTTCCGGGCACCGCCCAGCCCTTCCTCCGCGGGTTGGAAAATCAGCTGCACCGTGCCGTTGAATGCCCGGGTTTGCGCCAGGTATTTAGCGGCTGCCAACAGGGTTGCTGTATGACCATCGTGGCCGCAGGCATGCATGACACCGTCAATTCGGCTGGCATAGGGCAAACCGGTGGCTTCCTGAATCGGCAATGCATCCATGTCGGCACGCAAGCCGATGGATCGACCCTCTCCACTTTTCAAGGTGCCGACAACCCCGGTCTTGCCCACGCCCGTGCTGACTTCAAAGCCCCAACTCAGCAAACACCGGGCAACCCGTTCACTGGTAGCAAACTCCTCAAAGCCCAACTCGGGGTGCGCGTGAAGACTATGACGCAACGCGATCATTTCATCCTGGATCGCTGCAATGCCTGGCAGCACCTGGTTGGCATCCATTGTTGTTCTCCTTCGATAGAGGCTGCGCGCCTGAAAAAGCGCCGCTGGAATCAATCTTAGGGAGTGGGCTATGCGCTGGGGAGGCCCAGTTTGGTTATGATGACAACTTTTGGTTGTCTGAATGGTGAGCGGATGAAACTGCATCAACTACAAGCATTGATTGCCAGCGCCGAGACGGGCAGCATCCGCGCCGCCGCCCGTTCGATGGAGATTTCCCAGGCGGCCGTGACCAAAGCGCTGCGAGAACTGGAAACCAGTCAGCAGCTGCCGCTGTTCACCCGCACTCCCAGCGGCCTGAATTTCACCGAATACGGCAAAGTACTGCTGACTCATGCCCGACTCGTGATCAAGCAACTGGAGCATGCGCAAACCGAACTCGATCACATGCGTGGCAAGGCTCAGGGACGACTCTGTATCGGGATCACGCCGTGGATCGCCCTGACCTTTCTGCCGGAAGTGGTACTGGCTTTTCGTGAGCGAATGCCGCACATCAGACTGGAACTATACGAAAGCCTGATGGCCGTGGCCCAACCACTGCTACGCGACGGCAGCATGGATTTCGCTATCGGCCAGTTGCACCCGGCGCAATCAACCCAGGAGTTTGCCTGCAATACGTTGCTGGAGTACCAGACGTCAGTGCTGGTCCGCGAGGGTCATGCACGACAGAACGCCCGCTCGATCCATGAACTGCTGGAGCAGAATTGGACCTTGAACTATGCACCGGATGGACACGATGGGTTAATGCAGGAGTTGTTCTGGAAACACGGCGCGCAGATTGATGAGAACCGAATCGTTCGGGCTCACTCATTAGCCATTTTGCAGATGATGGTTGAGCGGGCCGACATGTGCACCTGGGGGCCTTCCATTGTCAGTATTGCCCCGCCCTTCCTCGGTCGCGTGTTATCGCTGGACTTGAACGAACAATTTGAACCCAGACAGCTGAGTATCGTGACACGCCGCAATGGTGCATTGAGTAATCCTGCACTCTGCTTCACCGATTGCCTGTTGCAAGTCATTCGGCGCCATGCCCGATCGGCAAAAAAAGAAGACCGTGCGCTTTTTGAAACCTTACGATTACTACAGTGAAACGACCTCAATCGAATTAACAAGAGACACTAATTTAATATTGACCCCGAAGATAATTGCCCTCGCTTTTATTACTTAGTTCGGTAGAGCCCTGCCCGCTTCGTCCAGCCAGTGCGCAGCTTCGTGCGCCTGACCCTGCTCCACCAGTAACAAGGCCAACATGTAGGCCAGATTGCCACGATCAGCCACCATCCTCGTCGGTGTTTCGGACGGTGCGACAGACTTCAAAAAGAAGTCGCAAACCCCACGACTCTTCAGGGGTTTGCGACTCATGGCCGATACGTCCCTCAAGCTCCCGGGACGTTTTCTGCGGGTATGCCTGCCGTGTTCATTGCGCTACGTGCAGGCCTAGTTTTCAACCTCAACCACGTCGATATCCGGCGCGTCTGGGGCATCCGGGGCGTCGGCCACATCCTCTCTGGCTTCCCTCGCCTCGACTTTGGCAGCCTCTCTGGCTTCCCTCGCCTCGACTTTGGCAGCCTCTCTGGCTGCGTTCGCCTCTACTTTGGCTGCGTTCCTGGCCGCATTTGCAGCAGCCTTGGCAGCATCTCTGGCTGCATCTGCGTCTGCCTTGGCGGCATCCCTGGCTGCATCTGCAGCGGCCCTGGCAGCATCTCTGGCTGCATCTGCGCCCGGATCGCCAGCAGCTCTGGCAGCGGCTCGGGCTGCATCCGCCTCAGCTCTGGCGGCGTCTCTGGCTGCATCTGCAGCAGCTTTGGCAGCATCCCGGGCTGCATCTGCATCGTTTCTGGCAGCGTCCCTGGCCTCATCTGCGTCGTTTCTGGCAGCGTCCCTTGCTTCTGCGGCTTCCCTGGCAGCGTCCCTGGCGTCCTCCGCAGCTTCCCTCGCAGCGTCCCCGGCGTCTTCTGCGGCTTCCCTGGCTGCATCTGCGGCGTTATCCGCGTCGTTGTCATCGTCGTTGTCATGCGCTTTGCCTGGGCCTCTGTTCCCGGCCATTCCACCATGATCATCGTCGTTGTCATGCGCATTGCCCGGGCCTCTGTTCCCGGCCATTCCACCATGGTCAGCGTCGCCGCGCCCCGGGCCGCCATGACCTTCACCGCCATGGCCAGCAGCACCATGACCGCCGCCATCTCCATGGCCGCTACCACCGTTGCCGCCTCCGCCGTCACCACCGTGACCACCGCCGCCTCCGCCGCTGCCGCCACCACCGTGGCCGCCTCCGCCTCCACCGCTGCCACCATCTTTGGCATAAACGCTGGAGAAACTACCGATGTAATCAGGCACCAGGACAGTCGATGCCGACAGGACCCCGCCAATTGCCAGAGCCAACAAACATTTCTTGAGCAGCATGATGCACCTCCGCTTGGAGTTGCGTCGTCATCTCCGTATCGAACGCAATGTCCAGTGAGTTCCCGGCCGCCCATTGGAGCGGCCAACCAACCGGCACGGCCATAAATCTGTAGCAATAACGAGCAACTGCGGTTTCCGCACGATCCTTCAGAGCCGGCATCGTTACGTGGGAAATATTCCCACACCATTTAGATTAGCGCTGTCAGCCTGAGTGTCAACGACCGAACATCAGGACTAAAGCACGCGCTGAGCCATGCCGATGATCCACACGGGCATGACACCTCCCTGGTCGGCGTCACCGAACAGGGTGTGCAGCAGGCGATGGCCCGGGTCGAAGCGGTGAAACGCATCAGTGAAGAGAGACAGGCGGGAATCAGTAGGTGTGGCTGAACACCAGTCCAGCCTCGCCATCCGGGCTGGCGTCGGAAAACCCCTTGACGGCATACAACTGAAACTTCCAGTTCTGATTGAGCTTGTGCGTGAGGAACAGGGTGAGTTCCTTGATCTGGTCGCCCGTGGAAACGACCTTTTGCCGCCAGTCGTAGGACACGCCCGCCGTGGTGCGCGCGAACACGGGCATGGCGAAACCCAGGCCGGCGAATATCGGGTTGTCGAAGTCGGAGCCCGACGGGTCGCCGAATTTTTTCCAGCCCAGAGTGGCGAACCCGGTCACCCGACCGAACGCTTTGGCGACATCGACCTGGGCGGAATAGTCGGTTTTTCCGGTGCCCAGGCACTTGTCTTCGTCGGCTGTGGGCAACTTGACCTTGCCGATCAGGTCCACGAACAGCCCGCCAACGCTGCCGTCAATCACGGCATAGTCGGCACCGGCAACGGTGTCGCCCAAACCGCTTTCCACTTTGCCGCAACCACCAGGCAACGGCTCGCCATCAGGGCCGACCGAAGGATTGGTGATGCGCAGCCAGGGCACAGTGAGCTTGTAGGTCATGGGGCCGGTCTGGTATTTGCCCACCAGCGGGACGTACCAGGTTTCAGAAGTTGTACCGGTGCCATAGTCGCCCCGAGAGTAGTCGGTTCCGATCGAGGTCGAGAAGGTATCGGCCAGGGCCGGCAAGGCCAGGCTGGCAAGCCAACCGACGAGCAGGATGCGCTTGGGGTCCATGTTCACCTCGTGTCTTGCGTCATCGAAGTTCACACGCATGCTTTGTTGCGTGACTTACCAAGCCTAGTTACTTATGACGATAGTGCATCATGACTGCACTGTTTAACCCGACCTGCCGGAATGATCGATTTTTTCAACCGGTTCAACCTTCTCGATTTTCTCGACCTTTTCGACTTTCTCTACCTTCTCAACTTTTTCTGGCCGTTCTACTTTCTCGACTTTCTCCGGGCGTTCGACCTTTTCGGTTTTCTCTACCCTCTCGACTTTATCGACTTTATCGACTTTGTCGGGTTGCTCGACCCTCTCGACACGCTCTGACTTGCCGGACCTGTCCACGCTTTCCCTCTGGTCGCCGCCGCCATGACTGTCATTGCCCCCGTGGCGGGTATCATCGCCGACACGGACTTCGCTGTCGGAGCGGCCGCTCCTGTCACTGCCTGTGTTCCCCGAGCCGCCGGAGTTGCCGGAGCTGTTGGAGCCGCCCGAGTTGCTCGAGCCACTTGAGTCGTCCGTGTTTTGCTCGCTGGTTCGCAGTCGCCCATGTTGATGGCTGGCTGGCGAATCGGAGCGTTCGCGGGGTAATTCGATACGCGTTGCCTGCACGTCCCGCGCACCGGTAAACACGCCGTTGACCCGCACGCGTCGATCCAGCGCCAGCTCCGAAGGCTGCACACCGACAAACACCGTGTCGCGCGCCAGCGTCACATTAAAGCCACCCACCACCAAATGGCGGTCCTGCCGGTGCTGTACCAGGCCCTCGATCACCGCATTGTGTGCCCGGCCAATGAAGGGCAGGCTCGGGTCGGGGCGGCTTTGGGTCACGTCCAGCTCGCGGCCGGACCACTGGCCGCGCACCAGCATTTCCTGCGCCGGGCCTGGGTGATTACTGAGTTTGAGCCCCTGGAGATAGCCGCTGCGATCCACCGGGCCGATGGCACTGGCCTCCTTGAGACCGGGCGCCCGGTCGATGCGGCTGGCCACCACGTCGCCACGGGCATCGCGCAGCCCACTGACCCGTACGGGATCGCCCGGGCGCAGACCCGCAGCGACTTGAGCACCGCTGGCCAGGCGTACCGCTTGCCCCATGACACGCATGGGCATGGAGTCTCTAGACAGGGCTGTCAAAGGGCCTTCGTAGACGTGCAGGATAGAAATGCGCCCGGCCTCCAGACCTCGCTTGGAATTGAACGCTTCCACGGCAACCACTTGGCCGACTGCCAACTGGGTGCTGGTGGTGGCAATGCCGTTCTCGCTGACAGGAACGTTATTGCTGAAGTGCACTTCCACGCCATTGACGCAGATCGAGGCGAACCCGGTGATGGTGCCGACAATGCCGGTACCACCGATCCCTCCGTTATCGTCGCTGATACCCGTGCCACCCACGCCGCCTGCAACGGCACCGGTGCCGCCAATGCCGCCAGGGCGCTTGTTCAGCGGTGCGCCGGTACCGCCCACCCCGCCGTTGTCGGTGCTGATGCCGGTACCGCCCATGCCGCCAGGCGCCGCACCCGTACCGCCGGTGCCACCCGGAGCCTGGATGACCGGCACTTCACTTGTGCCCGCGTCATTCTGGCTGACACAGCCTGGGGCAGCTTGCAACACAATCGGAAGCCCGAGGCCCAGAGCGAGGGCGACTGCACGAATCAGGCGCAATTTGACTGTCATGGCTTAGGGGCCGTTGGTGAATCGGGATCGGAAGCTTCAGTGTAGAAGTACAAACCGACCGTGATGCGCTGGCGCGGTTCAAGGCTGGGCAGATCGCGGAATTCCAGCTCGGCGGCGAGTCGGTTGAAGCTCAACAGGGCCTGCATCCCCTCGCTGGCAACGGCCTCGCGCAGCGCCTCGACGCTCATCGTGGTCAGTGCGTCATAGTGGACGCTGCGTTCAAAAAAGGCCGGACCTTCGCCGCTCAGGTTGTGTACCGCGGCGCAGGCATGATCGTGCAGGTTGTGCCCCAGGTAAGCGGTTTTCTCATCGAAGCCCTTTTGTGGCACGAAGGCCTGGGCTTCGAGGTGCACGCGCTCCTGTTCGTCGAGGCGGACGACGCCCAGGCGCAGCCACTCGTCCAACACCACCCGCGCCCGGATATCCGTGCTGACCTTCGCCACCAGGGCGTCAAAGGAGCGGTCGCCACCGACACTGGCCAATCGTGGCAGTGGCAATGGTTGGCCGGCGTCGTTGCAGAAGGGCGCGTTGGCCCAGGCGTTGACCAATTGCGCACCGAACGTGATGTTTTCCGGAAGCGTGGAAGATGCCGGGTCGCTGGTGTCGCGCAAGCGCCGTACATCCTTGCGGTGCACGCCGGTGAGCAGGCTGATGCGGCTGTCGGTCGGTGCCTTGTCGCCCAGACGGAACTCACGGTCCGCCACTTCGACGAAAACCTCCTTGAGCAGGTCGGCAAACACCAGGTAGGTGACGCTTTTGCGCAGCATCAGGCGTACCAGCGGCCGCATGACATGCCGCAAGGCTTTGAGGAGCGAGGTGGGCAGCGTCGACGATTGCATTCAGCGAATTCCTGGATAGATAACCCCAGTATAGCTACGTGGGAAATAATCCCATGAACCCACTCGCGTTTTTTTGCCGCGCCTCGTGCAAAACCGATCCCCAGGGTTTTGCATGAGGCCGCAAAACGCTTCAGATCCGGCTGTTGTCGTCGTCGGGTTCACCGCCGACATGGACGCCGCGGTCGTCACCAGGCTCGCCACCGACGTGGACGCCGCGGTCATCACCAGGCTCACCGCCAACGTGAACGCCGTGGTCATCACCAGGTTCGCCACCGACGTGGACGCCGCGGTCATCACCAGGCTCACCACCGACGTGGACGCCGTGGTCGTCACCGGCCTCGCCGCGGGCGTGGTTGCCGTGGTCGTCACCCGCTTCTGCATGGGTACCACCGCGACCGGAGTTCGAGGCTCCAGAACCGGCATGGCCTGAATTCCCATGGTCGCTGCCGCTGTGACCACTATTGCCACCATGGCCACTGTTGCCACCGCTCCCACTATTGCCACCATGACCGCCACCGCCACCACCGTTGCCACCGC
>NZ_JBFUBR010000035.1:0-13429 GCF_056405655.1 Pseudomonas sp. P1_F7 | reverse complement strand
ACGACAGGCGAACCGGCGACGGCGGCACCGACGGTGGCGGTGTAGACAACGGTTCCGCCTTCAGCCGCGGTTTCGGTGGCGGTCAGTTTCACCGTCGAGGTGTCGATGGTGTCGGTGACGCTGGTCACCGCCGGCACCGTGCTCGGCACCAGGTTTTCGAAGCTGCCGCCGGTGGCGTTGCTGATCGTGGCCTGAACGGTGCCGGCGTCTTTGTAGACGTCATCGGACGGGGCCGCAACGCTTACGGTGCCGGTGGTCTTGCCGGCCTCAATGGTGATCACGGCGCCGTTCGACAGGGTCACGGTCACCGGCGAACCGGCGGCGTTGGTCAGGGTCGCGGTGTAGACGATCGAGCCGCCTTCGGCCACAGCACCGGTCGCGCTCAGCGACAAATTGGTGGTGTCCACAGTATCGATCAGCGCGGTGTCTGCCGATTTACCGTCGACGTCCAGATTCTCGTAGTTGCCGCCCTTGGCGTCGTCAATCTTGACGCTAAGTGAACTGCCACCGGTCAATGCATCTTCAGGCGCCACGACGCTCACGGAGCCGCTGCTGGTACCGACCTCAATGGTGATGGTTTGGCCATTGGACAGGGTCACCACCACCGGTGAGCCGGTGACCGGCGAAGTGACGGAAGCGGTGTAAACCACAGTGCCGCCTTCGGCGACGGTCGGCGTTGCGGTCAGGCTGACAGTCGATGTGTCGATCGTGTCAGAGACATTGGTTACTGCAGGTGTCGAGTCGGTGACCAGATTCTCGAAGTTGCCGCCCGTAGCGTCCTTGATGGTGGCTTCGACCTTGCCGGCATCTTTATAGACGTCATCGGCCGGAGCCGGCACGCTCACGCTACCGCTGGTTGCGCCAGCGGCGATAGTGATGATGGCGCCGTTGCTCAAGGTGACCGTTACGGCTGTGCCCGCGGCATTGGTCAGGGTTGCGGTGTAAACAATCGACCCGCCTTCCGCCACGTCAGGGGAGGCCGACAGGCTCAGGCCGGTGTCGTCTTTCGAGTCGGTAATGGTGGTCAGCGCCGGCTGGGTGCTCGGGGTCAACTGTTCGAAGTTGCCGCCCGTGGTGCCGGTGATGGTGGTGCTGACAGTGCTGCCGTTGACATAAACATCGTTGGCCGCAGTCGGCACGTTGACGCTGCCGCTGGTYTGGCCCGCKTCGATGGTAATGACCGAGCCGTTGCTCAAGGTCACGGTCATCGGCGTGCCGGCCGGGTTGGTCAGGGTCGCGGTGTAGGTGATCTGACCGCCTTCGGTGATGGTGCCAGTGGCGGTCAGGCTCAGCCCGGTGTTGTCCACAGAGTCGGTAATGGTGGTCACGGCCGGCGTGGTGTTGGGCACCAGGTTTTCRAAGTTGCCGCCGGTGGTRCCGGTAATGGTGGTGCTGACRGTGCTGCCGTTGYTGTAAACGTCGTTGGCCGCAGTCGGTACGTTGACGCTGCCGCTGGTCTGGCCCGCTTCGATGGTGATGACCGAGCCATTGCTCAAGGTCACGCTCATCGGCGTGCCGGCCGGGTTGCTCAGGGTCGCGGTGTAGGTGATCTGCCCGCCTTCGCTGATGTTGCCGGTGGCGGTGAGGGTCAGCCCTGTGTTGTCCACAGAGTCGGTAATGGTGGTCACGGCCGGCGTGGTGYTTGGCACCAGGTTTTCRAAGTTGCCGCCGGTGGTACCGRTAATGGTGGTGCTGACAGTGCTGCCGTTGTTGTAAACATCGTTGGCCGCAGTCGGYACGTTSACGCTGCCGCTGGTYTGGCCCGCKTCGATGGTAATGACCGAGCCGTTGCTCAAGGTCACGGTYATCGGCGTGCCGGCCGGRTTGGTCAGTGTCGCGGTGTAGGTGATCTGGCCGCCTTCGGTGACGGTATTGCCGGCCGTCAGGGTGACTGTGGTGGTGTCGACGGTATCGCTGACCTGGGTCACGGCCGGGGTAGTCGGCGGCGTTACTGTGATGCCGCTGCCACCGCTGGTGCCGGTGACAGTTACTTCGATCTGTGTCGCGTCGTTATAGACAGTGTCGTTCGCAGCCACTGGCACGTTGACGGTGCCGGTGGTCGAGCCTGCGGGAATCACGATCACGGCGCCGTTGGACAAGGTAACGGTCAGGTCGCTCAGCGGTGCCTGGGTCAGGGTCGCGGTGTACACCAGCACGCCACCGGCCTCGGTGATGGTCGGCGTGGCACTGAGGCTGAGGACTGATTCACTCGGGGTATTGGCGTTGGCGTTGGCATTAACGTTGGCGTTGGTGGACTGGCTACCCGGGATTTCCAAGGTTGTTTGCCCGGCAGAGTTGATACCCGCGGTCGGAAAGCCGATGGTCGGGTCGACGCGGCCAGCGGTGGCGTCAAGCATCACGTTGCTGTGACCGCCACCGGCGGCACCACCAGAGCCCGCCGCCGTCGGACCCGCAGCGGTGGCTTCAAGGTCTTTGGTCGGGTCAGCGCCGGCGACGATGGCTTGTTGCAGCTCTTCAACGGACGGCGCGGCTTGCGCGGTGGCGGCTGCCAGATCAGTGCTGGAGTCCGGGGCGTCAGCGCTCCACTGAGTGTCACGGCCCAGATCAAGGGTGCGGCCATCGGCCAGTTCCAGAGACACGGCACCGGAAAGGCCTGTGTCGATCTGGTCGCCTGCAAACAGCTTGTCGCCTTCAACGAGAACGCGGCGGATGCCCTCTGGGGACACCACGAAAACTTGACCGACAATGCTTTTGACGATGGCAACAACACTGCTCATTGAAGACTCTCCGGGGTGTCACGTTCAGTTGACTTCCATAGACCTGATGGCGTCTGCGCCGACCAGTCTGGACGTACATTGCAAAATAGATGCACAAGTTTGACGCATCAATTCGTCAATAATTTGACTATAATTTTTCGCTATTAACTTTATGCCAAACTATTGACCTTCTGGAGGTCATCCTAAACAATCGTCCCAGTAATGTCACATTGATATTTGAGCTGTGACCTGTCCTCGGTATGTGATCCAGTTCCGCTTTTGAACTTTCCGACATACGGTCATTCGGCTTGCCATCTTCCGACACGGCGCGCTGTTCAGCCGTGATTCAAGACAAGAGTTTCTGGGAAATTCCTACAATGCGTTCGCCTTTGTTCATGGCAATACCTTTCGCCATCGCCGCGTCTTTCGTCCAGGCGCAATCCTTGCCAGACGCCATGCAACAAGCGCTGGATGTCCATCCGGAGGTCCAGGCAGGCGTTAACAGTCGATTGGCTGCGGATTATCAATTGAAGGCGGCGAAAGGTGGATACTTGCCACGGGTCGACCTGTTGGGCGGTTATGGTCGTGAAGGCACCGATAGCGTGAATACACGCACGGACAGCGGCAGCAACAATCACTGGGAAACCCTGAATCGTAGTGAATCAAGTTTGCGTCTGACCCAGATGGTCTTTGACGGTTTTGCGACGTCCAGTGAAGTAGGGCGTCAACAAGCCACCGTCAACTCCCGCGCCTACTCGCTGCTGAGTACTTCCGAGCGTACCGGGCTGACCGTGGCCCAGGTTTATCTCGACGTGCTGACCCGTCGCGAGTTCGTGCGTCTGGCCGAGGACAACCTCAAGAGCCACCAACGCATTTACGACCAGATCCAGCTGCGCACCCAGCGCGGTGTCGGCAGTGGCGCCGACCTCGACCAGGCCGAGGCGCGGATGGCCCAGGCGCGCAACAACCTGATCACCGAGCAGACCAATCTGGCTGACGCCGAAACCAACTACCTTTCCGCTGTCGGCCAGATGCCGGATCAACTGGAGCGCCCGGCGAATTTCCTGGCGCTGATGCCGGCCAACCTGAATGAAGCCCGTGCGCAGATGCTGGAAAACAGCCCGATCCTGCGCTCGGCCGAATCCGATATCGCCGCTGCCGAGAAGCAGTACGACACGGCCAAGTCGACTTTCTACCCGCGCTTCGATGCTGAGTTGGGTCGCACCGCGGACAACGACATTGATGGTCAGAACGGCCACAACAACGAATGGCAAGCCATGCTGCGCATGCGCTTCAACCTGTATTCCGGCGGCAGCAACAAGGCCGATCTGGAATCCAAGTCCTACCTGTCGAACCAGGCGCTGGATATCCGCAACAACGCCCTGCGCCAATTGAATGAAGAGCTGGGCCTGGCCTGGAACGCCCTGAACAATGCCAACGCGCAGGTGCCGATCGCCCAGCAATACGTCGATCACAGCACCGCTGTGCGTACCGCTTACCAGCGTCAGTTCAGCCTTGGCGAGCGCACCCTGCTCGATTTGCTCGACAGTGAGAATGAACTGTTTACTTCCTCTCGCCGTTTGGTGGAGATCAAGAACATTCAGTTATTTACTCAGTACCGAATCAAGGCGACCATGGGCGAGTTGCTCAAGAGCCAGGGAGTGGTCGCACCATTGGCATCCGTTGTGCAAAACGACGTGAAGCCCAAGGTCCAGTTGCCCGGTATGAATTGAGCGGGACCTTCATTGTTCAATTGTTAGCCAAGAGTGCCGAGCGTGGAATCAGAAGTCAGTCGGGTTCAACTCATTCATGATCCGCGCGCGTTGCATGACGATCCGTTACTGGATGGCCTGCTCGCTCTTTGCATGCTGCACCAGAAGCCTGCCAGCGCGGCAATGCTGACCACCGGCCTGCCGCTGCCCGAGCAACGCTTGAGTGTCGACTTGCTGCCTCGCGCGGCCGCTCGCGCGGGGCTGCAAGGTCGGGTGCTGCAACGCAAGCTGGGGGACATTCCGGCGATTGCCATGCCGGCATTGTTACTGCTCAAGGACGGTCGCAGTGCCGTCCTGCTCGGCTGGCAAGGCGAAGATCAGGTACGGGTGCTGCTCAGCGAAAGTGATGGCGGCGAGTCTCTGGTCAGCCGTGAGCTGCTGGCCGACGACTACACCGGCAAGGTCTTTTTCGCCCAGCCCCAGCACAAATTCGACGTCAATCACGGCACGCTGATTCCGCGTGCGCGCTCGTGGTTCCGCGATACCCTCAAGCGTTCGCGCTGGTTGTATGTCGACGCCATCGCCGCCAGTTTTCTGATCAACATCATTGCCATGGCCGCGCCGTTGTTCGTGATGAACGTCTACGACCGCGTCGTGCCGAACCAGGCCGAAGCGACGCTCTGGGTGCTGGCACTCGGCATCACGGGCGCCTACCTCTTCGACCTGATCCTGAAAAGCCTGCGCAGCTTGTGCCTGGATCTGGCCGGCAAGAAAACCGACCTGATTATCTCGGCCACGCTGTTCGAGCGCATCGTCGGCATGGCCATGAAGTACCGACCGGCGCGGGTCGGCAGCTTTGCCCAGAACATTCACGAGTTCCAGAGCCTGCGCGATTTCCTCGCCTCGCTGACCCTCACCAGTCTGATCGACCTGCCGTTCACCCTCCTGATTTTCATCGTCATCGCGATCCTCGGCGGGCATCTGGTATGGATACCGGTGCTGGCATTCCCGATTGCCCTGGCCATCGGCTACGCCTTGCAGAAACCCCTGGTGGCGACCATGGAGCGGACCATGGCGCTGGGGGCCGAGCGTCAGTCGAGCCTGATCGAAACCCTGGCCGGCCTGGATGCGGTGAAGGTCAACAACGCCGAAAGCGAACGCCAGTACCAGTGGGAGCAGACCATCGGCACCCTCAGTCGCCTTGAATTGCGGGTGAAAATGCTCTCCGGCCTGGCGATGAACATCACCTTGCTGATCCAGCAACTGGCCGGGGTGATCATGATCGTCTTCGGCGTGTACCAGATCATCGACGGTCACCTGAGTATGGGCGGCCTGATTGCCTGCTACATGCTCAGTGGCCGTGCGCTCAGTCCGCTGGCGTCACTGTCCGGGTTGTTGACCCGCTATCAGCAGGCGCGGGTGACCATGACCTCGGTCGACCAGATGATGGAGCTGCCCCAGGAGCGCAATTTCGAAGAGCGTCCGCTCAGCCGTAAGGTGCTGCAGGGCGGCATTGAGTGCCGCCAGCTCAACTTCACCTACCCGCAACAGCAGAACCTGGCGCTGAAGAACATCAACCTGTCGATTCGTCCCGGCGAGAAAGTCGGCATCATTGGCCGAAGCGGCTCAGGCAAGAGCTCACTGGCGAAACTGCTGGTGGGGCTGTATCAGCCGGATGACGGCGCGTTGTTGGTCGATGGTGTGGATATCCGCCAGATCGACGTCAGCGAGCTGCGCTACAACATCGGCTACGTGCCCCAGGACATTCAGCTGCTCGCTGGCACCTTGCGCGACAACCTGGTTTCCGGCGCACGGTATGTCGAGGACGAACTGGTGCTGCAAGCGGCGGAGCTGGCCGGTGTCCACGAATATGCACGCCTGCATCCGCAGGGATATGAGCTGCAAGTGGGCGAGCGCGGGCAGAACCTTTCCGGCGGTCAACGACAGAACGTCGCCCTGGCCCGAGCGTTACTGCTCAACCCGCCAATCCTGCTGCTCGACGAACCGACCAGTGCCATGGATAACACCGGCGAAGAGCGCCTCAAGCAGCGCCTGGCAGCGGTGATTGAGAACAAGACCATGGTGCTGGTGACGCACCGGGCCTCGCTGTTGTCGCTGGTGGATCGGCTGATCGTGATCGACCGTGGGCAAATACTCGCCGACGGCCCGAAAGCCGCGGTGATGGAAGCGTTGAAAAAGGGGCAGATCAGTGTTGCTTAAGTCGGGTAAGGATTCGATCCGTCGCTACTTCAAAGGCTCTGCTTCGCTTCAGGGCCAGCCGCTGCCGGAGGTCAACAAGGCGCTGATCGAGGATGCGCCACGGGTGGTGCGGCTGACGATCTGGGCGATCATCGCGTTCTTTGTGTTCCTGATGCTCTGGGCCAATTTCGCGGTCATCGACGAAGTGACCAAGGGCGACGGCAAGGCGATCCCATCGTCGAAGATCCAGAAAATCCAAAACCTTGAAGGCGGTATCGTTGCCGAGCTGTTCGTCAAGGAAGGCCAGATCGTTGAAGCCGGCGCACCGCTGATTCGCCTGGACGACACGCGATTTGCTTCGAACGTTGGTGAAACCGAGGCCGATCGGTTGTCGATGCTGCTGCGGGTTGAACGCCTGAGCGCCGAGGTCGAAGATCGACCGCTGAACTTCCCCCAAGATGTGCTCAAGGCCGTGCCGGGTCAGGCCAAGAGTGAAGAGTCGCTCTATATCAGCCGTCGCCAACAGTTGCACGACGAGATTGGCGGCTTGCAGGAGCAGCTGATCCAGCGCCAGCAAGAGCTGCGCGAATTCACGTCCAAGCAGGCGCAGTATCGCCAGCAATTGGGTTTCCAGCGTCAGGAAATCAGCATGTCCGAGCCGTTGGTGGCCCAGGGCGCGGTATCGCCGGTGGAAGTCCTGCGCCTCAGGCGTGCCGAAGCGGAGACCCGTGGTCAACTCGACGCCACCACCCTGGCCATTCCGCGTGCCGAATCGGCAATCAAGGAAGTGCAGCGCAAGGTCGATGAAACCCGTGGCAAGTTCCGTAGCGAAGCCCTGACCCAACTCAACGAAGCGCGCACCGACCTGAACAAGGCCCAAGCCACCGGCAAGGCCCTGGAAGACCGGGTCAGCCGGACGCTGGTCACTTCGCCAGTGCGGGGCATCGTCAACAAGCTGCTGGTCAATACCATCGGCGGGGTTATCCAGCCGGGCAGCGACCTGGTGGAAATCGTGCCGCTGGACGACACCTTGCTGGTCGAGGCGAAGATCCGCCCGCAGGACATCGCGTTCCTGCATCCGGGGCAGGAAGCGACGGTGAAATTTACCGCCTATGACTACACCATCTACGGCGGGCTGAAAGCCAAGCTGGAGCAGATCGGCGCCGACACCATCACCGACGAAGACAAGAAGACCACCTACTACATCATCAAGCTGCGCACCGAGCGCAGCCACTTGGGTACCGACGAAAAACCGTTGCTGATCATTCCGGGGATGGTGGCTTCCGTGGATATCATCACCGGCAAGAAGACCGTGCTGAGCTACCTGCTCAAGCCGATCATCCGCGCGCGGGCCGAGGCCCTGCACGAGCGGTAATCTTCATCAAGGCTAATGACCTCATCGTCGGAACGCCGCCCGGAGCAAGCTCGCTCCCACAGTCGATCTGTGTTGAAACGCAATTTTGTGTTTCCACTGACCCCTGTGGGAGCGAGCTTGCTCGCGATAGCGTCCGCCGAAACACCACAACCCTGTCAGAAAGTGACAAATAACGTCACACCGCGATTCCTCCATTCCCTTAGCAATCGCCATATCGTTATTCATTAACGGTATTTAAATTTCAATTCTTATATCTATAAAGTCAATCCCCTGCGTACCTGCCGACCAATCGGCGCGCCGCACGACACGAACCAACACGGGACCTCCGTGAGTTTCTGATCGACGCGCGCGCCTTTGAGCGTGCCGTGCGTGGGAGTGATTTATGTCTGCAGCTTCAGCTTCGCCAAGCATCGCGCCACAATTCTTTGAAGTCCGCCCGTTCAGCGGAGCGGTGGGCGCCGAGATAATCGGTCTCGATTTGTCCCGTCTGATCAATGATCAGGACTTCGCCCGCATTCACCGCGCGCACCTGGATCATCACGTGGTGGTGTTCCGCGACCAGCGCATAACCCCTGAGCAACAGATCGACTTCAGCCGCCGTTTTGGCGTGTTGCAAATCCACGTACTCAAGCAGTTTTTGCTGGCGAACCACCCGGAAATCCTCATCGTTTCCAACATCGTCGAAAACGGCCAGAACATCGGCCTGGGTGATGCTGGCAAGTTCTGGCACTCCGATCTCTCCTATAAAGAACTGCCGAGCCTGGGCTCGATGCTGCATGCCCAGGAGCTGCCGTCAGAAGGCGGCGACACGCTGTTCGCTGACATGCACAAAGCCTGGGACAACCTGCCACTCGCACTGCGCAACGCCGTTGAAGGGCGCTCGGCCGCGCACTCCTACACCGCGCGTTACAGCGAGACCAAATTCGAAGGCAACTGGCGCCCGACCCTGACCCCGGAGCAGCTCGCCCAAGTCGCCGAAGTGGTGCACCCGGTCGTACGCACTCACCCGGAAAACGGCCGCAAGGCGTTGTTCGTCAGTGAAGGGTTCACCACCCGCATCGTTGGCCTGCCGGAGGACGAGAGCCAGCAACTGCTGGCCGAGCTCTACGCCCACAGCGTGCTGCCGCAAAACATCTACCGCCATCAATGGCAGGCCCATGACCTGGTGTTCTGGGACAACCGTTCGCTGATTCACCTCGCCGCCGGATGCCCCAGCCATCTGCGCCGCAAGCTGTATCGCACCACCATCCAGGGCGACGCGCCTTTCTGATTTGTCGGAGATTTGATCATGTCCAAACGTCTTCCATTCGCACCGCTGGCCGCCGCCATCGGCCTGGGTTTCAGCCTGATCGCCGGCAGCCTGGTGGCGCCGACCGTGGCCCACGCCGAAGGTGAAATCCGCATTGCCGAACAGTTCGGCATTGTTTACTTGTTGCTCAATGTGGTGCGCGATCAGAACCTGATCGAGAAGTACGGCAAGCAGGAAGGTATCGATATCAAGGTCGACTGGACCCAGCTCTCCGGCGGCGCGGCGGTCAACGATGCGTTGCTGTCGGGCTCGATCGACATTGCTGGCGCCGGTGTCGGCCCGCTGCTGACCATCTGGGATCGCACCCATGGCAAGCAGAACGTCAAGGCCGTGGCTTCCCTGGGCAACTTTCCATACTACCTGGTGAGCAATAACCCCAAGGTCAAAACCATCGCCGACTTCACCGAGAAGGACCGTATCGCGGTGCCGGCGGTGGGTGTGTCGGTGCAGTCGCGCTTCCTGCAATACGCGGCGGCCAAACAGTGGGGTGACAAGGACTTCAATCGCCTCGACAAGTACACCATCGCCGTTCCACATCCTGATGCCACGGCTGCGCTGATCGCTGGCGGAACCGAGCTGAGCGGGCACTTTTCCAACCCGCCGTTCCAGGATCAGGAACTGGCCAATCCCAACGTGCACGTGGTGCTGAACACCTATGACCTGCTCGGTCCGAACTCGCCGACGGTGCTGTTCGCCACCGAGAAATTCCGCAATGAGAACCCGAAAACCTACAAGGCATTCCTTGATGCACTGACCGAAGCGGCCACGTTTGCCCAGAACGACAAAGGCGCGGCGGCGGACACGTACATCCGCGTTACCAAGGCCAAAATCGACCGCGCCGCGCTGCTGAAAATCATCGACAACCCGCAGTTTGAATTCAGCATCACGCCGAAAAACACTTACCCGTTGGCCGAGTTCCTCCACCGCGTCGGCGCGATCAAAAACAAACCGGATTCGTGGAAGGATTACTTCTTCCAGGACGCCAAGCCGCTGCAAGGGAGCTGACCGAAATGAACGCCCCTTTGCAAGGCCACACGGTCAGCAAATCGATCGCGGCAGCCCATACGCTGCTGTCGGTCGATAACGTCAGCCTCGAATACCGCACGCCGCAACGGGTGGTGCGGGCGACCCATCAAGTCAGTTTCGAGATCGATCCGGCGGACCGTTTTGTCCTGCTCGGGCCGTCCGGTTGTGGCAAGTCGACGTTGCTCAAGGCCGCCGCCGGCTTCATCCAGCCAGTGGAAGGCGAGATCCGCCTGCAAGGCCAGCGCGTCGATGCGCCGGGGCCGGACCGGATCGTGGTGTTCCAAGAGTTCGATCAACTGCCGCCATGGAAAACCGTGAAGCAGAATGTGATGTTTCCACTGCTGGCCTCGAAAACCCTCAAGCGCAGGGAGGCCGAAGAGCGAGCGCTGCACTATCTGGAAAAAGTCGGCCTGGCAGCGTTTGCCGATGCCTATCCGCACACCTTGTCCGGTGGCATGAAGGCCCGGGTCGCGATCGCTCGGGCGCTGGCGATGCAGCCGAAAATCCTGTTGATGGACGAACCCTTTGCCGCGCTCGATGCCCTGACCCGGCGCAAGATGCAGGAAGAATTGCTGCTGCTCTGGGAGGAGGTGCGTTTCACGCTGCTGTTCGTCACGCACTCTATCGAAGAGGCGCTGGTGGTGGGCAATCGCATTCTGTTGCTGTCGCCGCATCCGGGCCGGGTGAGGGCGGAAGTGCACAGCCATCAGTACGATTTGCACAGCCTGGGTGGCGTAGCGTTTCAAGAATCGGCGCGGCGCATCCACCGGCTGTTGTTCGACGAAGGTCAATCACCGCAAGCCGAGCATGAGCTGGATTTCGCCGACATCCGCATCGCTTATTGAGCCAGCAGAGAGGAGGGCCTGATGAGCCATTTATCATCCCCGCGTGAAGAGTTCGAAACGGTTTTGCAGCCACTGACCAGCGTGCCGCTGGAGCGGGAATTACCCCTTGGTCAACGACTGTGGCAACAAGGTTGGTTGCGCAAAACCCTGATCCTAATTTTGCTCGCAGTACTTTGGGAAGCTGTTGCCCGGTATCAGAACAACGACCTGCTGCTGCCGAGCTTTGTGCAAACCGCACACGCGTTGTACGACGGCCTGCTCAGCGGTGAATTGCTGGGCAAGGTATGGATTTCCCTGGTGGTGTTGCTCAAGGGTTACCTGATTGGCATCGTCCTGGCGTTTGCCCTGACCACGCTGGCGGTGTCGACGCAATTCGGTCGTGATCTGCTCAGTACCCTGACCTCGATGTTCAACCCCTTGCCGGCCATCGCCCTGCTGCCGCTGGCGCTGCTGTGGTTTGGTTTGGGCCAGAACAGCCTGATTTTCGTGCTGGTGCATTCGGTGCTCTGGGCGCTGGCGCTGAACACCTACGCAGGATTTCTCGGCGTCTCGGAAACCCTGCGCATGGCGGGGCGCAACTATGGCCTCAAGGGTATGCGTTTCGTGCTGTTCATCCTGATTCCGGCGGCGCTGCCGTCGATCCTCGCCGGGTTGAAAATTGGCTGGGCTTTTGCCTGGCGGACGTTGATTGCTGCTGAGCTGGTGTTTGGTGCGACCAGCGGCAAGGGTGGGCTGGGCTGGTACATCTTTCAGAATCGCAATGAGCTGTACACGGACAAGGTGTTTGCCGGGTTGGCGGTGGTGATTCTCATTGGGTTGCTGGTGGAGAATCTGGTGTTTGATTCGTTGGAGCGGGTTACGGTTAGGCGGTGGGGGATGGTGCGGTAGGGAGGGCACGCCGCTGTACTCCATGCCCCCTTAATCCTCATGAATTGCGTATTGAAGACACAGCCGAATGAAAAGACTCGCTGGAAGACCAGTCACGACCGCGTTCCAATTGATTGAGTCGATTCCAAGACTCTTCCAGATCTCTAAGGCTTGATGCATGGGAATACTGATCGCTATGAATGCTATTCCCCGTCGTTGTATTGGAGGCATTTGTCCCACTGGATGCATTGCTAGAAATCGACTCGTTGCTTGGCCAGTGGTCTTTACGTGGGAGGACCTCTCCACCTTGTAAATAGTTCTCCTCCTTCATGGGTCTTCCACTGGGGTTATCGGGTCTTCCACCGGAGCTGACGACTTGGCGACTTGTACTTGATGATGGACCGTCTTGTGCGGTACGACTCACTCGCCAAGGTGTCCCTCCAGTTTGCGGTTCCCAGCCGCCCACATTTTGCGGCGCAAGATCACCGCCTGGAGACGGAACGCGATTTCTAGGGCCTGGCGCTCCCATGATAAAGCCGCCTATCTGAGACCAAGCGGTGTCCTGGCGACTCGGTGGTGAGGGGGTATCTGGACGGGAGCTTCGGCCAAGGGTAGACATGGCTTTGTATCTTGCGTTTGCCTTGACGTTGGCAATGGCGAGTTTTTGGGGAGTTCGATATCTAATGTTCTCCCGTACAAAAAGCTTGATCACATCCCAAAAATGCCCCGTCGGATCCACCCGATTCACCGGATCCCCCACGCAATACATATATGCATTCAACCCACCCCCACCAAACGGACTCCAACTGTCCGGACTGTGAAAACGCATCAACCGCGGGTTGTAGGCGCGGTAGCCGTTGCCCAGCAAATACCAACCGATATCCGCTTCACGCAATTGGCCATTGAACCCCAGCCGAGTCTCGACTTTCTGCTGCGCGGACTGCTCGCCGTAGGCGGAGTAGGCGATGGTTTTGGTCTGGCCATCGACGATTTCGCCAATGATGGATTGGCTGCGGTCGGTTGCCAGCAGCACTACCCGGGGGTCGCTGCGGTTGACTGGATCATCAGGTTTGGCTTGGCTCATTTCGGGAGCGTCGTGGAAGTGGGCAGGCCTTGGGTTTTACTCGCTTGAGCCAGGCTTGAGAACTATCAGGACTGATAGTGGTGTGAGTTGTTTCTATGGGCTAGTGCGAATGGATGTGGTGACGGCTCCACCGCTTTCGCGAGCAGGCTGAACTGGCCTAATGATTTTGGACACTTCAATCGGGCGCTATGATGGCGCCCAAATCTGAGGTGTTGGGTTATGCGTAAATCTTATTCGAGTGAGTTCAAACTCAAGGCTGCCAGCATGGTACTGGACGAGGGGCAGTCGGTGCCTG
>NZ_JBFUBR010000034.1:0-15062 GCF_056405655.1 Pseudomonas sp. P1_F7 | reverse complement strand
GCGTTGGAACCACCTGATCCCATCCCGAACTCAGCAGTGAAACGATGCATCGCCGATGGTAGTGTGGGGTTTCCCCATGTGAGAGTAGGTCATCGTCAAGATTAAATTCCGAAACCCCTATCTGCGTACGCAGGTAGGGGTTTTGTTTTAGTAGAAGTCACCAGTTTTCACCGGCACGTTAAATTTCTAACGGGCTGGTCACAGAATTTCTTGACGACCATAGAGCGTTGGAACCACCTGATCCCATCCCGAACTCAGCAGTGAAACGATGCATCGCCGATGGTAGTGTGGGGTTTCCCCATGTGAGAGTAGGTCATCGTCAAGATTGAATTCCGAAACCCCTGTCTGCTAACGCAGACAGGGGTTTTGTCGTTTCAGGAGTACTGAAAAGCCCGTTGTGGAGCCTCTCCACAACGGGCTTTTTCACGTCTTACGCAAACAGCTTCAGCACATTGTTCATCGCATCATCGGCAAAGCCCTGCACGAAATCCTTGAAGCCCGGCAGTGCCTCGGCACCTCCCTGCGCCGGCTCGGCGATGATTGTCCAGGTGACTCGGGACTTGCCCGCACCCAGTGGGGCAACGCTCATTGCAGCCCACAGATTGGCCACGCCCAAGGTGTTGTAGATGGTGGTCCAGGTCATGTGCCGTGCCTGGTCGTCCCGGGAGTTGAGTTGCTCAACCACCAGGTTGCCATCCTTGAAGAACTTCTTGCGCAGTGATGACACGCCTTCACCCGTCATTTCGATATGCGACAGCGCCGGGATGAAGCGATCGAAGCCGGCAAAGTTGCCGACTAA
Source organism: Pseudomonas sp. P1_F7 (assembly GCF_056405655.1). Taxonomy (NCBI): domain Bacteria; kingdom Pseudomonadati; phylum Pseudomonadota; class Gammaproteobacteria; order Pseudomonadales; family Pseudomonadaceae; genus Pseudomonas; species Pseudomonas sp. P1_F7. Next base: position 14,263 of record NZ_JBFUBR010000034.1, on the reverse strand, counting down.
GGCCCATACCTGAGTGGCATCGGCGGGCACGTCCACCGAAGACACCACGTGGCAGCCTTGAGGGTTTTTGATCAGGGTATCGGGTTGCAGAGTGCTCATGGTTTTGCTCCGTTTGGTTGAGTCAGATGAAGTTGATTTCTTTGAGGTAGTCGCAGCCGCGACGCAGCAACGCCGGGGACTTCTGTGGGTAGTGCGCGCCCATCAACCGAACACCGGCCTGGGCGTTGTCGTGCCCGATCATCGAGATGTCGCCGATGTCCTCCTCGAAGCCGTTGAGGTAGAACCCCAGTACGCCGAACAACGCGTTGTCGCTGTCGACCCGACCCAGTTGCTGTTGCCAGTCGGCGACGCTGACCATCGCGAATTCACGCCCCGCCTCGCGGAAGGACGCCACATAGTTGTCCCAGCTCAGGGGCTCGGGGTTGTGCAGGTTGAATACCGCTTGTTCCGGTTGATATCGACTGGCGTGGAAGGCGATGAATCGGGCGAGAAAGTCCACCGGCATCAAGTCGAAGTTCAAGGCGAACTCCGGCACCTGTCCAAGCTGGATCGAGCCCTTGAGCATCAGCATCAGGCGATTCTTGTGCGGCTGGCACACGCCCGTGAGGCTGTTGAAGCTGATGTTGCCGGGACGGTAGAGATTGACCCGCACCCCACGCTCCCGCGCCCGTTCGAGGATTCGCTCGCCGACCCATTTGGACAGGTTGTAGCCGTTCTTGATGTAGATCGGTGGTGTCGGGGCGGCCGGCAGCTCAAGCACTCGGCCATCGTCGGATATCGTGCTGGACGCCGAGAGCGTCGAGACGAAGTTGAAGATTTTTTTGCTGCGTCCTTCACACAGGCGCAAGCACTCGAAAATCGGCTCGACGTTGTCCCGGGCGAGCGACTCGTAATCGAGGACGTGATTGACGTTGGCCGCGTTGTGCACCAGAGCGCCAAACTCTCGATCCAGTCGCTGGTAAACCTCAGCGGCCAAACCGAGTTCCGGTCGTGTAATGTCTGCTGCGTAAACCCGCACCCGGCTCAAATCCAGATGCTCCAGACGGTTCTCCTGCAGCGCTTGGGCAAAGCGCTCCTCCGCCGATTGCCCATTGCCGTCGCGAACCAGGCAAGCGACTTCGCTGGCCCCCCAGGCCAGCAACGCCTCGACGATGTGTACACCGACAAAACTGTTGGCGCCGGTGACGATCACCTTGTGCACATCGCCCATGCGGTTGATGGGCAGCGCCTGAATATCCAGTTCGCGGAAGGCATCGCGCAGGGCCTGTTCGCTCAGCACTTCTTCGCCGCCGGAGCCGCGTACCAGTGTCGCCAGTTTCTCTAGGGTGGGCAGCTCGATGAAACGGTTGATCGAGATGCTGCGCCCAAACTCCTCGCGCAGTCGCAGGAGCATGCGCGACAGCAGGATCGAGTGCCCGCCCAGATTGAAGAAGCTTTCGTCGGTGGAAATGTCGCTCGCCGGCAGCTCCAGCAACTGCGCCCAGATTTCCAGCAGCAGGGCCTCATCGGCGCTGGCGGGCAGGCGTCGTGGAGGGTGCTCGGTGACGTTGAGCGGCAGCTCCAGAAGCGCTTTGCGGTCGACCTTGCCATTACTGGCGTAGGGCATGGCTGTCAGCTCGGTCCATGCAACGGGGTGCATATAGTCCGGCAGGTGCTGTGTCGCGTGGGCTTCCAACGCTTGGCGAGCGGCGCCGGGGAGGTCTTCCCGAGGTTGAGCAAGGAAGGCCAGAATTCGCCGCTGGCTATCGATGACCACGGCAACCTGGCGGTACAACTGGCTGTCACGCAGGCAGCGCTCAATCTCTTCTGGCTCGACCCGGAAGCCGCGAATCTTCACCTGATTATCACGCCGACCGCACAGCTCGACCCCCTCAGTCGTCCACTTCGCCATGTCCCCGGTGCGATAGACGCGCAGGGTCCGGCCATCAGGCAGACTCAGGTCCAGATAGCGCTCAGCGGTTTGCTGCGGATTGTTCAGGTAACCCAGGCACACGCCGGGGCCGGCGATGTACAACTCGCCGATCGTCTGTTCGGTTACTGGTTGAAAGTCGTCATCGAGAATCAACACCTGGCTGTTGGCGATTGGAGCGCCCAGCGAGCGGTTGTTGTCGTCTGCCTGGAGTTTGCGCGCGGTAATCAGCACCGTGGCTTCGGTGGGCCCGTAGAGGTTGTAGAGCTTGCCCCGACGGCTCAGCTGCTCGATGACCCACGGCTCGCAGACATCGCCACCGGTCATCACATGATCCAGGCGCTGCAATTGCTCCAGCGGCAGGATGCTCAACAAGGCGGGCGGTAAAAAAGCGTGGGTCAGTTGCCGAAGACGAATCAGCTCCACCAGTTGCAGTGGATCGCGGCGTTGGTCATCGCCGGGCACGATCAACTCGGCGCCCTGCAACAGGGTGGGGAAGATGTCGATCAGCGATGAGTCGAAACCCAACGAAGAAAACTGCAACACCCGGCTCTGGCTGGTCAGCTGCACATAGTCGGCGTACCAGTGGGTGAAGTGCGCGAGGTTGGCCTGGCTGAGCAACACGCCCTTCGGATGGCCGGTGGTGCCCGAGGTGTAGAGCGCCATGCATGGCGCATCGAGGTCGGGGCGTTGGCGCATCAACGGTTCAGAGAGGTCTGCTTCATGGGCGTCAATGCTGCTGATGTCCAGCCCTGGCATCTCGTTCCCTAGGGGATGCTCGCCGTCATGCAGCAACAACACCGCGCCGGCATTCGACAGGATGTACTGCTGACGTTGCAACGGATGGCTCGGCTCCAGCGGCAAGTACACCGCGCCGCTGCCCAGGATCGCCAGGATTCCCGCATACAGCGCACTGCATTTGGGCAGGCAGATCCCGATGACGACCGGACCTTGATGCTGATCCAGCAGCGGTCGCAAACGTTGCTGGATGGCGCGGCTGTGGGCGTGCAGCTGGCGATAGTCGAGGGTGTTGCCGGCGATACTCAAGGCCGGATGATCGGCGCTCTGGATGCACCGTTGTTCCAGACTTTCGATCATCGGCGTTAGCGCGAGTTGCTGCAGTCGTGGGTCGGCGGTGCCATTGAGGCGATGCACGAATGCGAGGCTGTCCAGGAACCGCAGGCTCTCGATGCGCTCGAAGCGGGTAGGTATGGCGGGTTCGGCGTGTCGAAAATAGTCGGCATCCCGCGAGTAGCGGCTGACCAACAGCGCCACGTGGTCAACCAGTGCTGTCATGGCCTGCATACGCAACGCCTGGCCGTTGCCCGACGGTTCATCGGCAATGGGTACACGAGTCAGCAGCGTTGAGCCATGGCAGCACAACACGTCCAGCGATGGCAGGCCGGACGCCTGCGGCAGGCCAAGGCCCAATTGCAATGTCAGTCGTGGCGCTCGACAGGTGAACTGAAGCGACGTGCCATCGTCGATCAGCAGATCAGCCTGTCCAGGCATATCGTCGAGCGGGCAGATCCGCGTCAGTGAGTGACCGTGTTGTTCGAGTTCCAGCGCCAGGTCGGTCAGGGCCTGGCTTTGTCCGGTGAGCAAAATGTCGAGACGTCTCATGATGGGCTCCTCGTCAAACCAGGTAGTCGCTGAGGACGGTTTTTACGCACGGCGAATCGAGCAGCGAACTGCTGTGGAAAAACCGCACAATGTTGGCCACCAGCGGGTGATGGCGATTGATCGGGAAGGCCAGTGCTGACATGTCGTTCTTGAGTGCGTGGCGCGCCGAGTCGTTGATCTGCAGTGCGTCGATCAAGCGGAAGTCGAAGGACTTCTGGATGTCGTTGGTCAGGTAATGGCCAATGAACACCGGCAGGATCTGCGCGATGCACTGGCGGTCGTCTGTACTTGCTGTATGCCAGTAGATGCGTACCAGCCGCGCCCAAAAACTGGAATGGCGCCCCTCGTCCAGCAAGTGATCGGCCATCAGGCCCTTGATCGATTGCTTGACCGTGTCGTCCTTGGCGAACGCGGCGACATCACCGGTCACCGTGTTTTCGGCGATGGCCACGCAGATCAGTTCTACGGCGCTACGCAGGTGCTCCGGTGCGAGCGCCACGGCTGCCGGTATCGCCCGGCTCAACTCGATCTCATCCGGCAATTCAATGGGGGTGATGCCGGTCAACGCGATGGTCTGTTGCATGAAATCCATCGCCACCAGTGCGTGGTAATCCTCGTCCACCACGACCGTCATCGCGTCGTAGCGGCAGGCGAACGGGAACTCGACCGCAAAGCGATTCTTGGCGATGCTGCGGGCGGTTTTGTCGACGATCTCGGTTTCGAAAATCACCACATCGTTGATGAACTTGTAGAGCGTCTGCACCAGGGCGAAGTCGCGCTGTTCCGGGCATTCGCGCAGAAAGGTTTCGCTCAGCACCAACGGTTGGCGGCTCAAGGGGTAGATCAGTTTGTCGTCGTTCTCCAGCACACGGCGCGGGCGGGTGCGGATGGTCGCGCGACTTTCCCAGGCGTCGGCGAAGGATTGGTAGTCGGCGGCGTTCATGCGCTCACCTCCGCGACCGATTCGTTCATGCTCAGGCGCAACCCGTCCCACAGGGCGATACGACTTTCCACGGCAGCGATGGCGCTGGCGTACACGTCTTCCTGCCGTTGCGGGTCGCTATCAACCAGTCGCGACAGGAGCTTTTCCGCTGCCGGGCCGTGGTCCTCGGAATCGACTTCAATGTGCCGTTCGAGGTAGTAGCGGAAGGTCGGCGCCTGCTCGATGCCGATGCCCCAATCGTCGAGGATGCGCTGGAACATCTGCGGGATAACGCTCTCGCGACCGTGCAGAAACGCCGCCGCCACACTGTGACCCGGCGCATGAAGTGCGGTGTGTAGCGTATGGCGAACGAAATCTGCGGCCGCCGGATCGACGTTGACGCTCTGCAAGGCCACGTCGTAGCTCACGCCTTCTTGCTGCAGGGCCACGAAGCGTTCGATGGCGACGGTGCAGGCGCCGACTTCGCGCATTGCATCCAGGTACAACTCGAAGTGGCTGTAATGACCCTGGGCCGGGCGATCATCCGATTCCTCACCCAGTACGATCTCGTTGATCAACCGCGCTGCCTGGGGATCCTGCGGCGGCAACCAGGGCAGCTGCACGCAGGTCAGCTCCTGTTGCAGGCGCTTGGTCAGCGACATGAAGTCCCATACGGCAAACACGTGGGTTTCCATGAAGCGTCGCAGGACCGGAAGCGAATGTATTTCAGAGAAAATCGGGTGTTCGCTAAGTTCGGCTTTTTTTTGAATCAGACGTTCTTTAGTTGGTTTCATGGATGAGCCTGTCAGTGATCTGAGGTGAGAAGTAATCAAGCACTGAAGTTCGCTGGAAGTTTTCTCCTGGCGAACAGGTACCTCAAACGAATTGATCTTTTCAGTGCTATAGATGCCGAGTAACCGAGGCGTTGCTGTCGCTTGTGGCTGGCAGCGAAGAAAAACTAATACACATATAAAGTGTCGATCAAGTTGTTTTGCTATTATTTTAATATTCAACTTTTTGAAAGATGATAAGTTCCAATAAAACTTTTTATATTGGTTTTATTTTGGCGTAGTTACTCCTTCCGGCTTATATAAGTCAGAATTGAATAAAGAGTGAATGCCTCACTCGAAGTAACTTTTTAGCGGGCGTCGTTGGGGGTGTCTGAGGGGGTGGAAGTGGGTCGCGAGTGATGCCGATCCTTCCGTTCCCGTAATGAGGCTCCTTCCTTCGCTTCTTGGGGCGGGGGCTACGCCATTCGCACGGTGAGTCCCCGTTTTATTGTGTTTTGGTTACCCAGAGTGGGCGCAAATCAAGGCGGCCGCCATTACTGAGGCATCACGCAATCGTTGCGATGGTCAGGTTTGAAGGTGGCAAGGCGTTGGGTTGCGGTATGGCGTCGAGAGGGTGGTGTGGTATGGGCGCAGGGGATTTGTAATCAAATTATTCGCGGTGCACATTCGGGGGAGTGTGCGGCAAGCGAGGCGAACCCTTCGGTGTCCCTCCCCGGACTTGCCGCTGCAGGTTACTTCGACGTGTTTTTGGCCTGTACTTCAGGGCTGTTGAGGTAGCGCGTAATGACCTCGACCCCTCGGTTCAGGTGATGTTCGAGCAGTTTTACGGAGCGTTCGACATCCCGGTCTTCGGCTGCCCGCAACAGTGCCTGGTGATCGTCCTGGGACAGTTTGCCCAGGCCCATGGCTTCCAGGTTGAAACGCAGGAACCGCTCTTCTTCGATCAGGCCGTCTTCGACCAGTTTCAACAGCCGGCGATTGGGCGCCCGGCTGTAAAGCGTCATGTGGAACAGGCGATTGAGCCGTCCGATTTCGGTGTAGTCGCTTTGCGTTTCGAGTTCGTCGATGTAACGGGCAGCCTGTTCGAGATCTTCGTCCTGGAGCAGTGGCACCGAGAGACGCAGGGCTTCGGATTCCAGCAGAATGCGTAGCGCGTAGGTTTCCACGGCGTCGCCCTGGACTAGCGGCGCGACCACGGCGCCCTTATGGGCAACCACGTTGAGCAACGATTGTGCTTCGAGCTGGCGCAAGGCTTCGCGTACGGGCATGCGGCTGACGCCGAACAGGTCGGCGAGGTCTTGCTGGCGCAGGGCCGCACCACTAGGAATGCGCCCGTCGAGTATGGCCGCGCGCAGGGTTTCTTCGATCACCGAGCGTGCCAGATGTGCGGGAATTGGCCCGATGACCTTGATACTGCTGAGAGGGTTGGGCTTTCGTGTCACTAAACGCACCCTGATTGATGGAATTTTTTGGATCCAAATGACACTAGTAACTGACTGACGGCTTGTCAAACAAGCTCACGAGTGCCTTTCTTGCAGTTTAGCGCGCCGCCAGTGATCTCACTGTGCCATTGTCTTTTTCCGGTCTAACCTTCACCATTCAAACGACTCCCTCCTGCCTATCCAGGATGCCTCGCATTGGCGGCAAGTTTAACGATCCCGCGGATTTTACGCTGGCTGTGCAGCGCATTGCTGCTGGCTGGCGTGATGCTGGGCAGCTTGAGCGCCGATTGGGATTTTTCCCTGATCAGCCGGCGGGCGCAGGCATTGTACGGACCTTTGGGAGAAGGTCAGCAGCGCATTAATGATTGGCAATACTTATTGGCCAGCCAGAAGCAGATCGGCGAGTTGGAACAACTCAATGTGGTCAATCGCTTCTTCAATAGACAACTGCGATACGTCGAAGACATCGACCTGTGGCACGAAGTCGATTACTGGGAAACCCCGATCGAAGCCCTTTGGAAAGGCGCCGGCGACTGTGAAGACTACGCTATTGCCAAGTACTTCAGCCTGCGTCACCTCGGTGTAGCCAGTGAGAAGCTGCGTATCACCTATGTCAAGGCACTGACTCAGAACCGTGCGCACATGGTGCTGACCTACTACTCGAGTCCGGAGGCCGAGCCCCTGGTGCTCGACAGCCTGATCGATGCAATCAAGCCGGCCAGCCAGCGAAAGGATTTGCTGCCGGTCTACTCTTTCAATGCCGAAGGGTTGTGGTTGCCGGGTACCAAGGGCAACAAAAAGGTCGGCGATACCAAACGTCTGTCGCGCTGGCAGGATGTGTTGAAAAAAATGCAGGCCGAAGGATTCCCGGTCGAGACGACTAACTAGGAGCACGTGCTCAGATGTCTTTGTTCAAACAGCTGTTGATTGCTATCTGTCTGTTCCTGGTGGTCGCCTTCACCGGCAGTTTCATGGTCAGTCTGGAGAGTTCGCGCACTCAGTACGTCAACCAGTTGCGCTCCCATGCCCAGGACGCCGCGACGGCGCTGGCGCTTTCCCTGACACCGAACATCGACGACCCGGCGATGGTCGAGTTGCTGGTCAGCTCGATTTTCGACAGCGGTTACTACGCGAGCATCCGCGTGGTCGATCTGAAGACCGACCAGACCCTGGTTGAGCGCACGGGCATTCCGGCGGTCAACAACGTTCCGGACTGGTTCGTCAAACTGATCGGCCTGGAGCCCGCCGGTGGTGATGCGATCGTCAGCCGTGGCTGGGAGCAGGCTGCCCGGGTCGAGGTGGTCAGCCACCCGATGTTCGCGCTGGCCAAGTTGTGGCAAAGCGCTTTAGGCAGCCTGGGCTGGTTGCTGCTATGCGGCGCGGTCAGTGCGGTACTCGGCGCGCTGTTGCTGCGTAAGCAATTGAGACCACTGGATTACATGGTTCAACAATCCCACGCCATCGCCCGGCGGGAATTCCTCAGCCTGCCGGAACTGCCGCGCACCCCCGAACTTCGCCGGGTAGTGCAGGCCATGAACCAGATGGTCGAGAAGCTCAAGGCGCTGTTCCAGGAGCAGGCCGAGCGCAGTGAAAAACTACGGGTCGAGTCCTATCAGGACTCGTTGACCGGGTTGGCCAACCGGCGTTATTTCGAGATGCAACTGAATGCGCGGGTGAGCAACCCGGAGCAGGCCAGTTCCGGTTACCTGCTGCTGTTGCGAGTCAAGGATCTGGCCGGTCTCAACCAGCGCCTCGGCGGCCAGCGCACCGATGAAGTGCTCAAAGCTGTCGGTGAGCAACTGTCTCGCGAGTGCGCCAAGTATCCGGAAACCCAGAACCTGGTCACCCGTATCCGTGGTGGCGAATTTGCCGTGTTGGCGCCGGGACTGGTACGCGAAGAGGCGCAGCAACTGGCACAGAACCTCGACAGTGCCTTGGCCAGTCTTCACGCTACCGGCGCCACCGATGTGGCTGCCGTGGCGTCTATCGGCCTGGCGCCTTTTGCACACGGCGACTCACCGCAAGCCGTGCTCAGCCTCGGCGATCAGGCGCTGGCGCAGGCCGAAGGCCAGGGCGAGCAGAACTGGGCCTGTATCGAACACAGCCTCTCGGCCAGTGTCGGCGACGATCACCACGCCTGGCATCTGATGCTCGACCAGGCGCTGACACAGCGACGTTTCGAGCTGTATTTCCAACCGGTAGTGGCCACCCAGGACACGCAACTGGTACTGCATTACAAAGTGTTGTCGCGACTGCTCGACGAACACGGCCAGACCATCCCCGCCGGGCGTTTTCTGCCTTGGCTGGAGCGCTTCGGCTGGACTGCACGTCTGGATCGGCTGATGCTCGAGCGGGTGTTGGAACAAATGAGCGAGCATGAGGAGTCGCTGGCGCTGAATCTGTCGTCGGCTACCCTGGCCGACCCGCAAGCGCAAAACAAAATCTTCGAAATACTGCGTGCGCATTCCAACCTCGGCCCGCGTCTGACCCTGGAGATCGGCGAAGAGCAGCTGCCTGACCAGGCGGTGCTGGAGCAGTTGACCAGGCACCTGCACGAACTCGGCTTCTCCCTGAGCCTGCAACGTTTTGGTGGACGCTTCAGCATGATCGGCAACCTGGCTCGGCTGGGGCTGGCGTACCTGAAGATCGATGGCAGCTACATTCGGTCGATTGATCTGGAGAGCGACAAACGCTTGTTCATCGAGGCGATCCAGCGAGCAGCACACAGCATTGATTTGCCGCTGATTGCCGAGCGGGTCGAGACGGAGGGCGAGTTGTCAGTGATTCGCGAGATGGGGCTATACGGTGTGCAGGGCCAGTTGTTCGGCGAGCCCAAGCCCTGGCGTTGATTTGATCGCTCCCACGCAGCGCGTGGGAATGATCGCAGGGGCGCGTCAGATCAGCCCGGTCTCTTCATCATCGATCAATTGGCTCAAGCCACCCAAGGCTTCACGGGCCTGGTTTCGGTCCATGAGCTTGGCCTGGGCTGCCGTCGGCAGGTCGGTGACGCGGATCACGCCTTTCTGGGTCAGCACCTGAATCAAGTCATCGAGTACCCGGATCATTTCCAGGTCACTTTGCTTGAGCTGCTTGAGGCTATTCTCCACAGCCGCGTTGGCAAACCAGGCCTGGATTTCATGATTGTCGGCCGGCAGCGTTTCCGTGGCCTCGGTGTAGGCGGCGGGTTCCACGCGTACCAACAAGCCCTGCGCATCGCGTTGCACGTAAAACATTGAGCATCCCTCAGAATTAACCAGCGTCGTGCTGTCAGCAGCATAGGTCAACTGCACGCCAGTATGTGGCGCAGCGACGAGATCGTCACCGGGCAGTGAACGCAAACGTGACGGCCGCCCCATAGGGAGCGGCCGTTTTCACGCATCAGCTGTTGTTGTGATCGATTTTGATGGTCGGGTCGCTACCGGCAATCAGGTTGTGCAGGTTGGCGCTCGACCAGTTGTTGCCTTCCATCTTGATCGTCACGTCCGGCGTGGCGGCTGCGGCGTTGCCCGAGTTGAACTGGCCGGCCGAGCTGACCTGCAGCGACGACACGCCATCGACCGTGCTGATCTTCAGGAAGTTGTCGATGGTGCTGCCGGTTTCGCCCTGCAACAGATCACGCAGGTCGATCCGGTCGCCTTCGCTGGCCTTGAAGTCCTTGATCACGTCGTTGCCGGTGTCGCCCGCTTTCCAGACGAAGGTATCACCACCGGAACCACCGATCAGGATGTCGTTGCCCTGTCCGCCCATCAACGTGTCGTTACCGGTGCCGCCGAGCAGGATGTCATTGCCCTTGCCACCGTCGAGGGTGTCGTTACCGCCCGAGCCGAACAGGATGTCATTGCCCGCACCGCCCAGCAGGGTGTCGTTGCCGTCATGGGCGCCGGACACATCGAACGCGGTGTAATGCTCGGTGATGTACTGGTGCACGTTGCTGGTGGTGACTTTGCTCACGTCCACACCGGATTGCTGTGCCACGAAGGCTTGCATCGCCTGGTAACCCTCGCCGGCAATGCCGTTGAAGCTCACCAGATCACCGAACAGGATGTCGTTGCCTTCGCCACCACTGACGGTGTCGTGACCCGGCATCGTCGCTTCGGTATGGCCAATGATCGAGTTGGCCAGATCCTTCGGATCGATGTTGGTTTGTGGCGTTTGATTCGAGTCGTACGGTTTCAGGTCGTTGAGGCTCACTCCGTTGTTGAGGCCAATGGCCTCGACATTCGACAGGTTGCTCAGCAGTGTAAAGCTACTGGTGGAGTTGCTGATGGTGTCCCAGTCGGTGCTGTTGCCGTCGCCGTCACGACCCGAGAACTCGTAGGTGCCGTCGCCCTGGGCATGCAGATACCCGAGGTCCCTGTATGACCAGTTACCTCCGTTGCCGTTGCCGTTGCCATTGCCGTTGCTGCTCTTGGTCCAGACCGTCACGTAGCCCGTGGCGGTAATGTCGATCTGGTGCGTGCTGTCGGGGAACAGGCTGATCGCTTTACCCAACTGATAGTTGCTGGTGGTGATCAGGCTATCGAGTGTTTTGCTGTCATACAGGGTCGGGTTGGTCGACTCGCCGCTCTGGTAGTAAGTCGGCTTGCCGTCAGTAATGAAATACGTGAGGTTCTTCGCCCCGGTGTTGGCCACGGCGTCCGCACTCTGGAACCAGTTGGCCGTGGTTTTGAACACGTCCTCGTAGTTGGTGCCGCCGCCGGACGACATCGAGTCCAGAGTCGCCTTCAACTGAGTCAGCGCATTCGAGTCATTGAGGTTTACCGACACCGACTTGTTGACTTGGGTGTCGAAGTCCACCAGGAAGATGTTCACCGTACCCGAGTTGCTGCCCAGGCTTTGCTTGAGGGTGTTGAACACCGACGTCAGCGAGTCCTTGGCCGAGTTGATCGACGAGGAACTCATACTGCCGGAGCTGTCGACCATGAACGCGATGTTGTAGTTGGTGCCCGGCACCACGGTCAGGCCGCCGATGTCGGCGACGATGATGTCATTGCCGTCGGTGCCGGTGATGGTGTCATCGGCCGCGGTGGCGGTGACGGCGTTGTAGACCGCCGGGTACACGGTCACAGGAATCTGCGAAGTGCTGCTGGCCGAACCACCCAGGGCCTCGGTGGAGGTTGAGGTCACGGTCAGGTTGAACTGGCCGTTGTAGTACGGTGGTGGAGTGACGGTCAGAGAGCCGAGGCTCCAGTCTGTCACGTTGGCTTCGCCAGTGGTCGCGGTGACCGTGAAGGTATGTCCCGCGCCGTCGGTGAGTACCGAGCCGACCGGCATGCCACTGATCTTCAGGCTCAGGCTTTCCGAGCCGTCGGTGTCGGTCAGCGCGGTGGTGATGGCAGACAATTTCACACTGGTGCCTTCGGCGCCGGTATTGAGTTTGTAACCGTCGTAGTAGCCTTCGCCATTGGTGCCGTGCAAGTCGGACACGGTCACGCCGGCATTCACCAGATCCGACACACCGGTGTAAATCGGTACGCCGGCACTGCTCAGGTCGATCGGCGTGCTGCCATTGACCGACAGATTGACGTCATAGCTGCCCGGGCCGCTCTGGTTGTGGTGGTAGATGTCCAGGGTGTAGTAGCCGCTAGTGGTTGGTTTGAACAAACCACTGAGGTTGCCACCCGCGCCCCATGTGGTGGAGGCCACATTCTTGCCACCAATGGTCACCAACAGGCTGTCATCACCGGTACCGCTGAAGGTGTAGGTCTTGCCGGCTTCGAGGTAGATCAGGCCGGAGGTTTTCGACGCCGTACCGGCGGTCACGCTACCGTCGGACTGCACGTTGGTCACGGTGCCTTTGGAGTTAGCTGTGCCAGCGGCGTCGATCACGTTTTTCAGCGTGGTCGAGTCTGCGCCGCTACCGCTGGTGCCCAGACCCGACAGACCGGTCCAGACTTCCTTGATCAACCCGGTGGACTTCACGCTGTTGTCGGCAACGCTCAGGGTCGGCGCATCCGCCACTGGGGTGATGTCGATCTTGATTGTGCCGGTGTTGCCCAGCGCCTGGCCGTCGGTTGGCTGGAACTTGATCTGTGCGTAGTCGGCCTGGTTGTTGCCCAGGCCTGTACCGCCATATCCGTCCACGCCCGACTCGTTGGCATCCGGCGTGAAGCGCAGTTTGCCAGCGTCGATATCAGCCTTGCTGATCGTCTGGTCGGCGGCGACATCTTTCCAGGTCGAGCCGTCCAGGTACTGCAGTTTGCCCTCGCCCGGCAGCAGGGTGATTTTCACGCCCAGACTGGTGGCCGGACTGTCGACGTCGCTGACACCGAAGGTCGACCAGCCGAGAACCAGAGGCGTGTCTTCGGTGCCAGTGACGTTGACCGGCGCTGCGACCGGTGCGTCATTGACCGCCACCACGTTGACCGTGGTGGTCGCGGTGTTGGAGTAGTTGCTGCCATCGGTCACCGTCACGGTGATGATGCGCGGTACGGTGCTCGGATCTTCACTGTTGTTGGTGAAGGTGATGTTCTTGATCTGCTGCATGTAGTCGGCGAGCGTCGCGTTGCCCGACAGTGTCAGCGTGACTGTGCCATTGGTGCTGTTGGCATTGATGGTGATGCCGTTGACGCTGTTGCCCAGGTTCAGCGCATCGCCGTCCTGACGGTTGGTCAGCACAATGGTGGCGCCGGTCAGCAGGGTGCTGTCCGGGTCGGTGATGCTCAGATCGGTATCGCCGATCGACACGCCAGGACCGGCCGTGTTTTCGGTGAACGTCGCCTTGAAATCGGCCCCGGTGGCGCCGCTGGAGTTATTGGCGTCGAGGTCCAGCACTGGCGGTGCATCGTTGTCGATGACCGAAGTGCTGACGCTGCCGTTGGACGAACTGATCGCCAGGTTCTCGAAGTTGCCGCCGGTGGCCGAGTCGATCTTGACCACGAGGTTTTCGGTGCCTTCGGTGATCTTGTCATCGATGGTCGCGACGTTGAAGTTGGCGCTGCTGGCACCCGCCGGGATCTTCACGGTGTACACACCGGTGAAGTCCGAACCGTCGGCAGCGGTACCGCTGTAGACGATTTTCAGCGTCACTTCGGTCTGGGCCGGGTGAGTCAGGCTGACGGTGTAACTGGCGGTCTGGCCTTCGGTCACCGAGGTGCTGCCGCTGATGCTGACTTCGGTGTTGTCGATGGTGTCGGTAACGGTAGTGGCAGCCGCTGCCGGGTCTTTCACCAGGTTTTCGAAGTTGCCACCGGTGGCGTTGCTGATCGTGGCCTGGACGGTGCCGGCGTCTTTGTAGACGTCGTCGGACGGTGCCGCGACGGTTACGGTGCCGGTGGTTTTCCCGGCGTCGATGGTGATCACGGCACCGTTGCTCAGGGTCACGGTCACCGGCGAACCGGCGGCGTTGGTCAGGGTGGCGGTGTAGACGATCGAACCGCCTTCGGCGACCGAGCTTGTGGCGCTCAGGCTGAGATTAGTGGTGTCGACGGTGTCGGTCACGGTGGTGCTGACCGGGGTCTTGTCGGCGACCAGGTTCTCGTAATTGCCGCCGCTGATGTCGGTGATCGAGTTGGTCAGCGGCGCGTGGCCAGTCAACACGTCGTTCGGCGCGGTGGTGGACACGGTGCCAGTGGTG
>NZ_JBFUBR010000033.1:0-18035 GCF_056405655.1 Pseudomonas sp. P1_F7 | reverse complement strand
TGAAAGTCGGTAACGTGCGCCTGCCATTGCAGCCACTTGAAGCGGACGAAAAGCAGAGTTTCGCGTCGGTCATTACTGAACTCAAACGTAACGTAGCCAACATTTCTTCGGGAGCCAGCCATGGGTGATCTTCTGAGCAAGGCCGAGTACGCCGCACTGGCCAAAGACATTTCGCTGCCATCCAAGGCGTTCATCAATGGCGCGTTCAAGCCCGCGATCTCCGGCAAAACCTTCGCCACGAACAACCCGGCAACGGGTGAGTTTTTGACAGACGTCGCTGCCTGTTCGTCCGAGGATGTCGACTTTGCGGTGAGTAACGCCAAAGAGGCCTTCGAGGATGGACGCTGGAGATCGATTTCTCCCAGGGAGCGCAAAGCTGTTCTGCTGAAGTTTGCGAGCCTGCTTGAAAGCCATCAACACGAACTGGCCGTCCTCGAGAGCCTCGATAGCGGCAAGCCTGTGAGTGAGTGTCAGCTGGTCGATGTGCCGGACACCATCCACACCCTGCGTTGGCACGCGGAACTGATCGACAAGATTTATGACAACACCGCCCCGGTGGGCAGCGACGCGCTGACCATGGTGGTCCGGGAGCCGATCGGCGTGGTGGGCTGCGTACTGCCCTGGAACTTCCCACTGTTGATGCTTGCCTGGAAAATCGGCCCGGCGCTCGCTGCGGGCTGTTCGGTCATCGTCAAACCTGCCGAACAAACGTCGCTGACCACGTTGCGCGTCGCTCAGCTGGCGTTTGAAGCCGGTATACCCGCCGGTGTCCTCAACATTGTGACCGGCACGGGCAAAGAGGTTGGCGAGCCCATTGGCTTGCATAACGATGTCGACATGGTGAGCTTCACCGGCTCCACCGCGACCGGCCGCCGTTTCCTGCATTACGCAGCCGATTCGAACCTGAAACGCATCGTGCTCGAATGCGGCGGGAAAAATCCGGCGGTAGTGATGGATGATGCCGAAGACTTGAATCGTGTGGCCGAACATGTCGTCAACGGCGCGTTCTGGAACATGGGCGAAAACTGCTCCGCGACCTCGCGCCTGATCGTCCACGCGTCTGTTAAAGACGAGCTGCTGGAGCGCATGGGCGCCTACATCCGCGAATGGAAGATGGGCGACCCACTAGATCCGCAAAACCGCGTAGGGTCGCTGGTCAGCCCAGAGCATTTCGCAAAAGTGAAGTCGTACCTTGAGCACGCCACCGCCGGGAAGCTTGAAGTTGTTTACGGTGGCGCGACCAAAGACGGTGCCTTCGTAGAGCCAACCGTGATTGACGGTGTCGGTCGAGACAACCGTCTGTTCCAGGAAGAGATATTCGGCCCGATCCTTTCGGTCACCACATTCAGTTCGATCGCCGAAGCCATTGCTCTGGCCAATGACACGGTGTACGGCCTGGCGGCCTCGGTTTACACCGGCAGCCTTCGCCGAGCGATCAAGTTGTCGCGGGAAATTCGCGCCGGCATCGTCACCGTGAACTGCTTTGGTGAAGGCGATGCCTCGACGCCATTCGGCGGCTACAAAGAGTCGGGCTTCGGTGGTCGGGACAAATCCATTTTTGCCCATGACCAGTACACCGAAATCAAAACAATCTGGATCGATGTGTCTGATCGGTCGGATGAAGAGACCGAAAAATGAGCACCCATACCATCAAGCGCCTGCCGGTAGACACCGGGGTTTCAGGTTGGGAGGCGATTTCCGCACGCACTGCGCCTGTCCGCAGGCTTGATGGAAACGTGACGGCGGATTGGCTGATTATCGGTGCCGGTTTTGCCGGCCTGTCCGCCGCTCGCAGACTTTCACAGTTACACCCGGGTGACAGCATTGTTGTGGTCGATGCTCATGAAGTCGCCAAGGGGCCAGCAGGCAGAAACTCTGGCTTCATGATCGATGTGCCGCACAGTCTGTCATCGGGGGAATACTCCGTGGCGAGTGAGTCTGCAACGGCGCTGGAGATCACGCAAAATCGTTTTGCGATTGATTTTGCTGCGCAAGCCGCACGCGAGTACGGCATGTCCGCAGACACCTTTGACCCTTCAGGGAAGATCAACGCTGCCGCCACTGAGCGTGGATTGAAGCTGAACGTCAATTACGCCAAATCCCTTGAGCGCATTGGCGAAAAGTTCGAGATGTTTGATGCCGCGCAAATGCGTGAAATCACCGGGTCTACCTATTACCAAGGAGGGATCTATACCCCCGGCGCTGTGTTGATTCAACCCGCCCAATACATCCGAGACCTGGCAGCAGGGCTCGAAGGGAAAATCACTCTCTTTGAGCGCTCTCCAGTTATTGAGTTGTCGAAGCAGGGTAGCGGCTGGACCGCTCGATCTCATAACGGGACGGTGCACGCACCCAAGGTCATTCTTGGGGTTAACGGCCACATTGAAGACTTTGGTCATTATCAGGGACGCCTGCTGCACGTCTTTACGTACGCCTCCATGACGGCAGCGTACAGTGATGATGCATTCAAGAAAGACGTGCCGGGTAGAGCCAAGTGGGCATTGTTGCCAGCTGATCCAATGGGAGCGACTGTTCGTAAAATCTCTACAGACGGTCTCTCGCGTATCGTCATCCGGACAAAGTTCACCTATGACCCGAGTATCCAGGTCACGCCAGAGCGTGTAGCGGCGGTGGCCAAGGAGCAGCGACACTCCTTGGACGCCCGCTTTCCGGAATTGAAATCCACTGCGTTGGAGTTCAGCTGGGCCGGCCGTCTGTGTTTGAGTCGTAACAGTGCCGCTGCATTTGGCGAGATCGAAGAAAACCTGTATTCGGCTTGCTGCGAAAATGGGTTGGGAACGGTCAAGAGCACTCTGGCAGGTGTAATGGCGGCGGAATTGGCTTCGGGTATACGTTCTGATTTTCTGGATAGTTTCAGTCACGCGCCAGGACCCAGCAGGCTACCCCCCCAAATAATAACGAAGCTGGGCGTCAGTTCGGTCATTCGTTGGCATGAATTTTGGGCCGGGCGAGAAGGTTAGTAAGTTCAAGCTGTCGGCTTTTCCTATAAAGGCCGTTTAATAAGTCACTAATAAGAACGGAACAATCCATGAAGAATATTTGGAAGGCATTCTGCGCGCTCGCGCTTGTGGGCATGATGAGTTTGCAGGCACACGCTGAAGAAAAAAACATAGTAATGGGTACCATGTCTTGGGAGGACTTGGTGCCTATTACTGGCATCACCAAGAAAGTACTTGAGAACGCAGGATACACCGTAAAAGTCGTGGAATTTTCCGAGTGGGGTATCGCCTACGCTGCACTCAGCAAGGGGGATATTCAGGTATTGGCATCCCAGATTGATTACGCCGCCGCCGATTATTGGAAAAAGAACAAGAACAAAATCGAGAAGCTATCACCGGTCTCCTTTGGTCTTTATCAGGGCATGGCAGTACCCAGTTACGTAGACATCGACTCCATCGAACAGCTGAATGCAAACGCGGACAAACTGGGGAACAGAATCATTGGTATTGAGCCAGGTTCGGGTTTGATGAGTGACGCGAATAACGTGGTCAAAGCGTACGACATCAAGCTCAAGCTGGTCGAAGGCAGTACTTCCGCCATGACCGCGGCTTTAAAGTCGGCAGTCGACCGCAAGGAATGGGTGGCGGTCACTGTTTGGGATCCTTCGTGGATGACCAAGAAATTTGATCTCAAATTCCTGAAAGATCCAAAAGGGGTCTTCCCGCCATTGCAGGGTTATTACTGGATCGGACACAAAGGCTTCGCTGAAGCCAATCCGCGTGCGCGTGAACTGATGGCCAGTGTTTATGTGCCTATCACGGACATCACCGCGATGAATGCTGAAGTCAAGGATGGCAAGACCATGGACGAGGCTATCAAGGGTTGGATTGATAGTCATACMGATCTTGTAAATCGTTGGGGAAATATCAAGAACTATTAAGTTTTGTTTGTTTGCCACTGCCGCCCTTTGATTAATTAAAGAAACCAGCAAACAACTGGTTCGATGGATTGCGAAATGACAATGGCCACAATTAATACTGACGAAGTGCTGGTAGATTGCCAGTCGGTTTGGAAAATCTTCGGTAAAARTGCACCGGCAGCCATGGAYGCGGTYGTCCAGCAGGGTCTTTCAAAGACCCAGATCCTGCAAAACTAYGGCTGCGTRGTCGGGGTTTCCGATGTCAGTCTCCAGGTTCGCCGGGGGGAAATCTTTTGCATCATGGGTTTGTCCGGCAGTGGCAAATCCACCCTTATAAGGTTGCTGAACAAGCTGATCACCCCGAGCTCGGGGAAGGTGCTGGTCAAAGGCAAGGACGTTTCATCCTTGTCGCCGGCACAACTGCGRGAGGTGAGGGCGCGTCACATCGGTATGGTCTTTCAAAGCGTTGCCTTGCTRCCTAACCGTACGGTTCTTGAGAACACCGCGTTTGGCCTGGAGGTGCAGGGTGTGGGCAAGGCTGAACGTTACAAAGTGGCCGAGCAGGCGCTGGCAAAGGTTGGATTGAGCGAGTGGACTTCACGCTATCCAAGCGAACTGTCAGGCGGCATGCAACAACGGGTCGGACTGGCGCGTGCACTCACAGCTGACCCAGAAATAATTTTGATGGATGAGCCGTTCAGCGCGCTTGATCCGCTGATTCGCCGACAGTTGCAGGATGAGTTCCGCCAGCTGACCAAGGAGCTGGGCAAGTCCGCGGTGTTTATTACACACGACCTGGACGAGGCCATCCGCATCGGTGACCGCATTGCGATCATGAAGGATGGCGCCATCATTCAGGTTGGCACCGCCGAGGAAATCGTGCTCAACCCGGCTGACGACTACGTGGCGGAATTCGTCGCCGGCATTTCCCGATTGCATCTGGTCAAGGCTCACTCGGTCATGACGTCTGTCCAGGCCTACAAGGCCGCACAGCCGACTTGCGATATTTCCAGGCTCACTCAAACCTCGCTTGACGCCGATATTGATGAACTCATCAGCTTGACGATGAAGTCCAGGCGCGACGGGCTTGCCGTCGTCGATAACGGAACAGTGGTCGGGATCATTACGCCTCGTGATCTGCTGCGTGGCGTTCAAGGTATTCCCAACGAGTTGGTGCCAGTACCAACCGCCGGTGCGATGGAGGCGTCCGCATGAGCACGCCGGATTTTTCCAGTCAGTTTGATACCTCCATTGATACAGGACTGCAATGGCTTTCGGACAATGGCGAGTTCGTGTTCGATGCCGTCAATGCGGTGCTGAAGGGCATTTACGAAGGCGTGCTGTGGTGTGTCGCCTATCCACCGCACTACGTTGTAGCGATTGTCATGGCGTTGATTGGCTGGCGTCTGGCTGGCGTTCGCTTTGCAATTCTTGCAGGTTTGGCCTTGTTGTTTTGCGACGTCATCGGCTTGTGGCCAGAGACAGTCAGCACGCTTGCACTGGTGCTCACAGCGACTGTCCTGGCACTGGTTGTCGCCATTCCGCTGGGGGTCATTGCCGGTCTGGCGCCGGCCTTTGATCGCGTGGTTGATCCTTGTCTGGATTTGATCCAAACGATGCCGCCCTACATCTACCTGCTACCGGCCATTGCACTGCTCGGCTACGGCCCTGCCACGGCGCTGTTGGCGACTTTTATCGTCGCGCTTCCCCCTGCGCTACGACTGACCTCGCTGGGTATTCGCATGACACCCAAGGAGTTCATCGAGTTGGGAGATGCCAGCGGCGTGACTGGAATGCAGATGTTTTTCAAGATCCGCTTACCGTTCGCCATGCCCAGCATCATGGCCGGTGTCAACCAAAGCTTGATGATGGCGTTCGGTATGGTCGTCATCGCCGGCATTGTGGGTTCGGGCGGTTTGGGCGAGGCGATTTACGGTTCCATCCGTACGTTGGATATCGCCAAGTCGATCAACGCGGCCATCGCTATCGTTATCCTGACCATGATCCTGGATCGTCTGGCGCAGAGTGCTGCACAGGCGCGGGTGAGGGCTTCCCAATGACAACGCACATTCAATTTTCTCCAGGCGATTACCTGGCTCCCGCCGTTGATTGGCTGAACACTAATTTACATGGATTGTTCAAAGGGATAAGTCAGGTCATTGAGGCGGTACTCGGTGCAGTGGAGGGGGCGCTGCTTGCTCCCCATCCGTACTTATTCATCGGTATTGTCGTCGTTGCGGCCTTCTTTTTTGCCAATAAACGAGTCGCTGTTTTCGCTGCGGTGATGTTGGCTTTCTGTTTGTTCGCTGGCCTTTGGGTCGCGTCCATCCAGACGATTGCGCTCGTCAGCGTGTCGGTCCTGATCTCTGTTGCCATTGCTTTCCCGCTGGGGGTTCTGGCCGCCCGGGTGAAGCGTGTAGATGAAGCGTTGCTGCCGATTCTGAACATCATGCAAACCGTGCCACCCTGGGTATACCTGATCCCCGCAGTGATGCTGTTCAGTCTGGGACGGGTGCCCGCGATCATCGCAACGATTGTTTACGGCATCCCGCCGATGCTCAGATTGACGACTCTGGCCTTCAAGCAGTTGCCCAAGGATCTCCTTGAGTTGGGCCAGGCGTCCGGTGCTTCACCTAAAGACATTCTGTTCAAAATTGAACTGCCGACTGCTGCACCCACACTGTTGGTAGGCCTGAACCAATGCATCCTTATGTCGCTGGCGATGGTGGTGCTTGCAGGTTTGGTGGGGGCGGGCGGTCTGGGGGCTGAAGTGACCCGTGGCCTCTCCAGGATGGAGATGGGATTAGGCCTTCGAGCGGGCCTGGCCATTGTCGCTATTGCGCTGCTGTTGGATCGATTGTCACGGGGCGCGTTGCAGCGTCACTCCCCCAGCAAACTCCTTTGAAAGGGCATCAGTATGAGACGCAGCTTTTTTTGCATTGATTCGCACGCGTGCGGCAACCCGGTTCGGGTTGTAGCGGGCGGAGCACCGCTGATGCCCTCCGTATCGATGGCGGAGCGTCGCGATATTTTCGTGCGTGACCACGACTGGGTACGCACCGCATTGATGTTCGAGCCTCGGGGACACGACATCATGTCTGGCGTCATTATTTATCCATCGGTACGTGATGACTGCGACTTCGGTGCGCTGTTTATCGAAGTCAGCGGCTGCCTGCCGATGTGTGGAGCGGGTACCATCGGATTATCGACCGTGGTCATTGAAGAGGGCTTGGTGACACCTCGYGAGCCGGGAAAACTGGCSATTGAAACACCGGCGGGACGGGTCGATGTCGAATACACCATGGGCGGYGAGTTTGTTGAGTCGATTCGCTTGTTCAACGTAGCCAGCTACCTGCACAGCGCCGATGTGGCGGTGGAAGTACCTGGTATTGGTACGTTTACGGTGGACATCGCCTACGGCGGGAATTTCTATGCGGTGGTCGAACCACAGGAGTGCTGGACTGGATTCGAAGGGCAGACGACGGCTGACATCGTGGGGATGAGCCAGAAGCTGCGCGCAGCGCTCTCGGCCATTTGTGACCCTGTGCATCCAGAGAACAGCAGAATCAGTGGTGTTCATCACGTCATCTGGTGTGACAAACCACAGAGCAGAACCGTGCATGGCCGCTGTGCAGTGTTCTACGGTGATAAAGCTATTGATCGTTCTCCCGGCGGTACCGGTACCTCGGCCCGGATGGCTCAGCTCTTCGGAAAAGGTCGGCTGAACGTCGGCGACGTTTATCGACTCGAAAGTCTTATCGGTACAATCTACGAAGGAAAAGTGGAGGCGTCGGTAAAGGTCGGAACCTTCGACGGCATGAATCCAAGTGTCAGCGGCTGGGCTGAGGTGATAGGTCACAACACTATTTTCGTCGATGACAAAGACCCTCTTGCCCACGGGTTCCAGCTCGCATAAACAGTACGGTCACGGCGCCAGCGGTTGATTCTTCGCAAGTGCAGATTCAACCGTGGTTTGCACAAAGGCTGCGTTCGTTAGTGTAAAGAAGCGAGGCGTAAAGTGATCGAACGACGAGATTTCAGCGGGTGTATGAAAGGTAAAAACCTGCGCTATCTGGAAGAGACTCGTAGTGAGCCGACGGCTCATGCTCGGGCAGGATTTTTACTGCTCGAGCACTTCTCGTTGCCTGCATTTACGCAAGCGCTCGATACGATTGTCACTGCCAACCTTTTGCGTCCTACATTGTTCTCTTCACGTACCTTCGGGTTGCAGGACGGAGAGGTTACCAGCGACCTTGGCCTGATCATTCGACCGGATGCGCGTTTGGACGTGGCAGCACTCAAAGACCTTAATTTGCTGGTCATATGCGGCGGCTATCGCACCGAACTCAAAGTCAATCACGAGCTGATCAGCATCCTTAAAACGGCATCAGAACTTGGTATCACCCTGGCCGGGCTGTGGAATGGGGCGTGGTTTTTGGGCGTGTCAGGTTTGCTTGAGGGGTATCGTTGTGCGATTCATCCCGAACACCGCCCTGCGCTCGCAGAAATTTCAAAAGTCACGCATGTCACCAGTGAAGCTTTTGTCATGGATCGAGACCGGCTCACGGCTTCGAGTCCGGCGGGTGCTTTTCATATGGCTCTCGAGTGGATCAAAGGGCTGCATGGCAAGGCGCTTGTCGAGGGCATCGAAGACATTCTGTCTTTCGAAGAGTCGCGGTATCGGCGTATCAAACCGACACAGAACATCTCGTTGAGCGCCCCCCTCAAAGAGGTGGTCAAACTGATGGACGCCAACCTGGAAGAACCGTTGCAAATGGACCAACTGGCGGTATATGCCGGACGTTCCCGTCGACAAATAGAGCGCTTGTTCAAAGAGCAACTGGGTACCACGCCGCAACGGTATTACCTGGAATTGCGCATTACCGAAGCGCGGCGATTACTTCAGCACACAGAGCTGTCTCAGGTTGATGTGCTGGTCGCATGCGGCTTTGTTTCACCGAGCCATTTCAGCAAATGCTACAGCTCGTATTTTGGTTACCGGCCTTCGAGAGAAACACGGCTGGTGAAGTAGAAAACGCGCTGTCGCAGAAATTTTAAGGAAGAGGGCATGACCGAGTTGCGTTTGAAGTGCGACCCAACAAAAAATGCTGCGCCCACCGTTGCTGCTAGTCCTGGGGTCGCAAGGCCCCAACTCGGGATCTTCTTATGCCTGCTTTCAATGCTTATCTTTGCGAGCCAGGACGGACTAACCAAGGTGCTTGTCAAAGACTTCCCGGTTGCCCAACTGGTCATGATGCGCTATTGGGTGTTTGTCGTTTTTGCCCTCGGATATGCCGCCTACCAAGGTAGGGGCAAAGAGTCATTTCGCAGTAAGCACCCTTGGCTCCAAATCATTCGAGCGCTGTTAGCCGTGGGTGAAACCATACTGTTTGCAGTGGGGCTACGATATTTGGGCCTGGCCGAAATGCATGCTCTCTATGCCGTATTTCCGCTGATGGCACTGGCATTGGCGGGGGCCGTGCTTGGGGAGTTCATAGGTCTGCGGCGCTGGATTGCCGCCTCCATAGGGTTCACCGGGACACTGATCATCCTTCGACCAGGCGCGGGCGTTTTCGAACTCGCGGCGCTGATTCCCCTACTGGCTGCTTTGGCGTTCGCGGTGTTCAACGTATTGACGCGCCGGATTAGCCAACACGACTCCTTTGCTACGAACATGCTCTTTATGGCAAGTGTGGGTGCCCTGACGGTCACATTTGCGGGGCTACCGGCATGGGTTTCTCCGACTCCGGTCCAGGGCCTCTTGATGGGGATCCTGTCATTGACGGGCGTAGTCGCTCAGATTCTGTTCATTCAAGCACTGAAATACGCAACCGCTTCTACCCTGCAGCCTTTCAACTATGCGCTTCTGGTGTTCGCCACTTTGATTGGTGTGATCGTTTTTGCCGAGCGCCCGGATACCTGGGTGGTTGTCGGCGCAGCGTTGGTGATTATCGGGGGGCTGTATGCGATTAAAGCGAAGGCGTGAACATACCTGAGTGTATGAAGTAATCAATGTGTGGTTGGTTTCCTGGATGAGCACGGCCATAAAAAAGGGCAGCTCAAAGCTGCCCTTTTCCCAACCTACTTCTTAGGCGGCGCTAAACAGCTTGTGCGGATCCATGACGAATTTCTTCGGCACCCCGGCATCGAACTCGTGGTAACCGCGCGGCGCGTCGTCCAGGCTGATCACCTGCACGCCGACGACCTCGGCAATGTTGATCCGGTCCCACATGATCGCCTGCATCAGCTGACGGTTGTACTTCATCGTCGGGGTCTGGCCGGTGTGGAAGCTGTGGGACTTGGCCCAGCCGAGGCCGAAACGGATGTTCAGGCTGCCATGCTTGGCGGCTTTGTTGACCGCGCCCGGGTCTTCGGTGACATACAGACCCGGGATCCCGATATTGCCGGCGACCCGCACCACACCCATCAGCGCGTTGAGCACGTCGGCCGGGGCCTCGTGCTGCGCGCCGTCATGGCCGTGGCCACGGGCTTCGAAGCCGACCGCATCGACCGCACAATCGACTTCCGGCTCACCGAGCAGGTCGGCGATTTGCTCGTGCAACGGAGTGTCCTGGGTCAGGTCGGCGATCTCGAAGCCCTGGGCCTTGGCATGCGCCAGACGCAGCGGATTCACGTCGCCGACTATCACCACCGCCGCACCAAGCAGACGGGCGGAGGCGGCAGCAGCCAGTCCGACTGGACCGGCACCGGCGATATACACCGTGCTGCCAGGGCCGACACCGGCGGTCACCGCGCCGTGGTAGCCGGTCGGAAGGATATCGGAGAGGCAGGTCAGATCGCGGATTTTCTCCATCGCCTTGTCGCGGTCGGGCAGCTTCAACAGGTTGAAGTCGGCATACGGCACCAGCACGTATTCGGCCTGGCCGCCAACCCAGTCGCCCATGTCCACATAGCCATAGGCACCGCCGGGGCGCGCCGGGTTGACCGTCAGGCAGACGCCGGTGTGCTGTTCCTTGCAACTGCGACAACGGCCGCAGGCGACGTTGAACGGCACCGAGACCAGGTCACCGATCTGCACGTTTTCCACGTCACGGCCCCTCTCGATCACCTCGCCGGTGATCTCATGGCCAAGCACCAGCCCGACCTGGGCCGTGGTCCGGCCACGCACCATATGCTGGTCGGAGCCGCAGATATTGGTCGAAACCACGCGCAGGATCACGCCATGGTCGATGCGCTTGCCGCGCGGGTCTTCCATTTTCGGATAGGGGATGGTCTGCACCTCGACCTTGCCTGCGCCGAGATACACGACACCACGATTACCAGACATGCTTTCACCTCGCTTTTGTTGTTGTGAGAACACGGCCCTTGTACTGCGAAGGGGCGCGCGGCCTTACAGTGCGGCGGTATATGTCTTGCGTTTGCGCGTGAATGCAGATTGGTTGGAAGTCACCTTCCAACCACGCGTGATTAGCAGTCATCGTATCGATCCTACGCCTGGTATCAGCACTCTGCGAGGGCATTTAGCACCCAATCACCACCAGTTTCAGGACTCTCAACCGCCAGCCTTGCTGGAGTGGGTAGAAGCCATTGGCCCAGCAAGTCATCTCTACGTACCAGGCAATTTGGATGAACGACGAGACTTTGCGACAGTGCTCAGGGCTGTGATCGCGCTGAAGCGTGATTGTACCGGGGCGCCTTCACCAGCGTCGCCGACCAGAAAGCGGCTATCCGCCAATTTATCGAGGCTCACAACGAGCACTGGGCAGCCTGGGCATGAGGTTGATTGTCACAGGCAACAGCGCTCGCATCCATGATCGGGTGGAGGAGTTACGTGGGGGATGCACAACAGGCCTCACCTGAGTCCAGTTACATTACCGGTGAGTTACTGGTGATCGATGGTGGCAATTGCCTGATAGAGAACAAAGCACCCAAGTAATCAATGCGTTGCCCGCCGCAAAATTTTGCAGCGAACCAGAGTCTGGCTCCGCGCAACCTGCAACGGAGGAGGGTAAGTGACTCCCTCCGTTGCAAGTCGGGCTGATTCGATCAAAACGGCAGTGGCAGTTTCGCCGTGCGCCCCCCATCCACCACCAGCACCTGCCCGGTGATGAAGGCCGATGACTCCGAGGCCAGGAAAACGACTGTCCCGCCAACATCCGCCGGCAATCCGGTACGTCCGACCGGGTGAAGGCGCAGGAGTGCCTGGCGCGCCGCACGCGGATCAGCTTGAGTGGCGAGGTACGCATCACTCAACTCGGAATTGATCCACCCTGGAGCAATGGCATTGCAGCGGATGCCGTCCCGGCCGAGATCGACTGCCAAGGCTCGGGTCAGCCCATGGATACCGGCCTTGGAGGCACAGTACGCGGCATGTTCAGGGTTGGCGCCTATCCCTTCGATCGACCCAATGTTGATGATGCTGCCACCGCCTCGCAGACGCATCTGGGGCACCAACGCCTTGCACAAGAACGCCGGCGCCCGCAGATTGACTGCCATCATGCGATCCCAGTCCTGTTCGGTCATATCATCAATGGATTTCTCGAACATGAACCCGGCGTTGTTAACCAATACATCGATTCCGCCAAGCTGCTCCTGGGCGAACTGTGCAATCAAACCGGGTGACTCCATCGAGGCGAGATCAGCCTCGACGAAATAGACCTGAGGGTGATCTCGCAAGTCGTCGTCCAGTGCCTGGCGCTGAGCGATCAAAACGCAAGCTCCCGCCTCAAGTAATTGTTCGGTAATGCCTCGGCCAATCCCTCTGCCGCCCCCGGTCACCACTACATTTTTACCATTGAGCATCGCTACCTCTCCTTAGCCGGACACCGGCTTGGCGCCTGTGACTTCTACCGTTTCGCCGGCGATGTACCTGGCCTCGTCGGACGCCAGAAATGCGATGACATCCGCAATGTCTTCAGGCTCGGCGATACGGCCTAATGGCACGCTCTTGTTTAGCTCTTGCACGGCTTTGTCCGGATCCAGGCCGCGACGTTCAAAGCCGCTGCGTATCATCGGGGTATTGATTTCGTGCGGGCACACGGCGTTGACACGGATGCCCAAAGGGGCGCAATCGCGGCCCAGATTTTTGGTTAAAGCCGCGACGGCCCCTTTGCTTGTGCAATACGCCACGTGGGCGGGGCCTGGATAAATTCCCCAGACAGATGATGTGTTGACGATTGCGGAGCCCGGGCGATTTTTCATGTGCGGTATCGCGGCACGGCAGATGAAGAACACTGCATTCAGGTTTACGCCCATGGCGTCAAACCACATGTCGTCAGTGGTTTCCTCAATCGTGCCGCGGGGAATGATGCCCGCATTGTTCAACACGATATCGATCCCCGAAAAAATATCGATGGCAGTTTGGACAATCGCTTCGCAATATTCTTTTCGGCGTAAATCGCCTGCCACGTAGTGCACTTCGGCGCCCAAGTCACGAACTTTGGCTGAGATTGATTTGCAACCGGCTTCGTCAAGATCAGATAAAACAAGCTTTGCGCCTTCTCGGGCGAACAATAATGCTAACGCCTGTCCGACACCGCCGGCAGCGCCGGTAATGACCACCACTTTATTATTAAATTTCATATGGCAACCTACCTGGTAGTTTTTTGGCGCAGCCATTATTTAATTTCAATGGATCGCAGCGTCCAATAACTTTTTTACGGGGCCAAAGATAACCTGACGTTATCCAAAATTTCTGACTCGAGCATTTGCAATCGCGCCAGAACGGTTGAAAACCGTCAGCCGCTCATAACGTGAAGTCATCATTTATCTATCTAAAATGTCATTATGGGTGGGGGATATCAGCTGCTAAGGTTTTCTATAAGTAGATCGCTACAAGCTCGCAGTTTACAAGCTTCACTGCTTTTTGCTGGCAACCTCCAGGTCTTTGAATGCAAGGGTTTGAGCGCCTAATGAATAAGAATAATTAACCGCCAGACAAGTCTATTTGTTTGCGCGCAAAGCAAACGTCCTCTTGGCAAATCCGCCGACTAATAAAAAACTGAAAACAGGTTGCATTCCCCCTCAAACGACTAGGTGAGCCGAATGACGTTTACATTACCCAAGACCATGCACGCTGTGCTTCTGAAAGGGCATGGGGGTACGGAGCAACTGGAGTATCGAACCGATGTGCCAGTACCTCGCCCTGGTGTCGGCGAAGTCTTGATAAAAGTTGGCGCTGCCGGCGTCAATAACACCGACATCAACACGCGTATTGGTTGGTACTCCAAACAAATAACCGGCGATACAAATTCGGGTGGCGCTTCCGGATTCGCTCAGATCGACACTGAGGACGCATCCTGGTCTGGTGTGCCGCTTAAATTTCCGCTGATCCAAGGGGCCGATTGCTGCGGGCGAATTGTTGCGGTTGGCAAAGGGGTGGACGATGCCCGAATCGGACAGCGGGTATTGGTACGCAACATGCTGCGAGCGCCTGTTGAGAATCGGCCGTTCGAGTGCTGGACTTACGGCTCAGACTGCAATGGTGCTTTTGCTCAATTTACAGTTGCACCGGCAGCGGACACTTGGCCGCTGAACAGTGATTGGAGCGACATCGAGTTAGCTTCTATTCCATGTGCCTATTCAACCGCCGAACTTTTACTCCAGCGTGCAGCCGTCAATGGTGCTGACAAAGTACTGATCACTGGTGCAAGCGGCGGTGTGGGATCGGCTGCGGTCCAGCTGGCAAAATGCCGCGGCGCCGAGGTAATTGCAATTACCAGCGCAAGCAAGGCGGATCAAATTCTGTCTCTGGGCGCCGATCGCATCATTCATAGAGACGCAAACCTGGTTGAGGCGCTTGGTGAAAACAGCGTCAGCGTGGTGCTGGATCTGGTGGGTGGGAACGACTGGCCCGCACTCTTGCAAGTGCTCAAGCGGGGTGGTCGTTACGCTGTTTCGGGTGCTATCGCCGGCCCAATCGTCGAGCTTGATCTAAGAACGCTTTACTTGAAAGATCTCACATTTCATGGCTGCACTTTTCAGGAGGATGCAGTTTTCGATGAGTTGGTCAGTCATATTGAACACGGTCGTATCCGTCCCTTTGTCAGCAACAGTTATCCACTGTCCGACATTGCCAAAGCACAGAATGACTTCATAGAAAAACGTTTTGCGGGAAAACTGGTATTGGTGCCACCAAAGGAAAGTGTTTGTGAAGATCATTGAAATTGAAGTTTATCAAGTAGATCTGCCCTATGCTGGCGGCGTTTATAAGTTGTCAGGCGGCCGTACTTACACAAGTTTTGACTCCACGATAGTGTGTATTCGCACAGACACTGGTCTTGAAGGCTGGGGCGAGTCGACGCCTTTTGGCCCGAACTATATTGCAGCGCACGCCCTGGGTGTGAGAGCGGGTATCGCCGAAATGGCGGACCTGCTCATTGGCCGGGATCCCCGTCAGGTTGACCGTATCAACGATCTCATGGACAGCACCTTGATGGGCCACCTTCATGCGAAAGCTGCGATTGATGTGGCCTGCTGGGACATCCTGGGCAAAGCGGTCGGGATGCCGGTTTGTGAACTGCTGGGGGGCAGTACAGGACTGTCCATGCCGATTATTGACTCAACCTATGCCGGCGATCCTGAAGACATGCGTCGTCGAGTTGCTCAGACTCGAAAGCAAGGGTACCTGGGGCATTCGGTGAAGGTCGGCGCGACACCGGAGGAGGGTGGGGCCGCGCTGGATGCCGCGCGCATTGAGGCATCACTTGCAGATGCCCGCCCCGAGGAATACTTCATTGTTGATTGCAACGGTGGCCTGACGGTAGAACATGCATTGCGCATGCTGAAGCTGCTGCCATCCGGGCTGGACTTCGTGCTTGAAGCGCCATGCGCCACTTGGGCTGAGCACATGTCCCTGCGCCAGCGAACCAATGTGCCGCTGATCATGGACGAGCTGGCGACGGATGAAGCTTCGGTGATGCAACTGATCAGCGAGAAGGCTGCGGACGGTATTGGTCTGAAAGTTTCCAAGCATGGCGGCCTGACCAGAGCCCGGCGTCTGCGCGACATGTGCATGACCTCCGGTTTGACGATGAGCGTCCAGGAGACCGCTGGCTCACAGGTAGCGTTCGCCGCACTGACTCACCTCGGGCAATCTATCCCACACCGAAATCTGCGTTGTGTGCTTGATACGCGTGATATGTATCCACCGATCACGGCACACGTCGACATTCCCGTGGTGGGTGGCCGTGTACGTGCCCCGCAGACCCCAGGATTGGGCATCACGATCAATCGGGACGTCGTCGGTGAGCCCGTAGCGATCTATCGCTGAGTTGACCTCCAGCGGCGCGGCGCATGAAGTACTTCGTGCGCCGCGTTTTTTTTGTGGAATCCACGTTTTTTGACCAGTGAATTGATTCGGGTCCATTGATTTGGCGAACGAGCGTCTCGAAAATGTACGCCTATGTACATGCCGTGTACGCCACGGATCTTGGGGTGTACAGTGGAGAAGAATTTTCAAATTAAAGGTGCACCCGAATGTCACAGACAGGAAGGGCGAAAACCAAAGCGCAGGACGCAGGCTGGCGAGGCTCCGTCGATGGCTGGCTAGACGCCGCTTACGATGCTCTTAAAGAGTCGGGTGTGGATGCTGTGCGGGTGATGCCGCTGGCCAAACGCTTGAATTTGTCTCGTACCAGCTTTTACTGGTTCTATGAAGATCGGGAACAGCTGCTCGCGGCACTCCTGGCTCGATGGCGGGACAAGAACACCGGCGGTATGGTCAGCCAATGCGAGAGTTACGCAGAAAGTATTTCTGAAGCGATTCTCAACGTATTCGAATGCTGGGTGAACCCTGAACTGTTCGACTCGCAGTTCGAATTTGCCGTGCGCAGTTGGGCGCTGCAATCGGACGAGGTCACTGCTGAAATCGCTCTGGCCGATGAGGCACGGATGAATGCCTTGGCCGCGATGTTCCGACGGTTTGGCTACGACGGCGAGGGGGCCGATGTTCGGGCCAGGACGATCTACCTCACGCAGATCGGCTACATCTCCATGAAAACCAATGAAGATATCGTCGTACGATTTCGACGGATTCCTCAGTACGTGAGCGTGTTCACCGGCAAAGTACCGAAGCGGCGCGAGCTGGACCGCTTTTATGGAAAGTTTGGCTACGCGGAAAAAGAACCTGGCGTTTTCGTTCCCTTGGTCGAAACATTCGAGGAGTCCCCTGCCGATGGAGAATAGAACTCTGGGCATCATCGGAGGCACCGGCTGGCTCGGGCGCGCAATCGCCGAGGCGGTGCTCGATAGCGGGCTCATCGGGCCTGACCATTTGTTGATCTCGAACCGCTCCGGCGTCTGTACCTTCGGGCCAAGCGTGCGAATGCTGGCCGACAACCAGCAGTTGGTGGACCTCAGCGATATTGTCGTGCTGTCCATCCGGCCGGAGCAGTTTCGCGAACTGCAGATCAACGCCCGCGGCAAACTGGTGATTTCCCTGATGGCCGGAGTTCCGGCGGCCGCCATCAGCGCGGCCACCGGTGCGGATATAGTGGTGCGGGCCATGCCGAATGCGGCCGTGGAAATCAGGTATTCGTTCACGCCCTGGTACAGTGCCGGAAACCTTCTAGAGCGCGACCGCCAGTGGGTACAGCGACTGTTCGAGTGCGTAGGTTCGGCGGACGAAGTGCCTGATGAAGACTGTATTGATTACCTCAGCGCGTTGTCCGGGACTGGGCCGGCCTTCCCGGCAATGCTGCAAATGGCACTGACTAATCAGGCGGTGGCTGCGGGAATTCCCCTTGCCATCGCGCAGCGCGCTGCACAAGGCGTGGTGGTGGGGGGCGGCCAGATGCTTGCCAGCCGCGATCCGCGGCAAATGATTGAGTCATTGATGGCTTACCGTGGCGTGACGGCCGCAGCACTGCAGTCGATGGCCGATCAAAACATTGAGGCGATTGTGGGGCGAGCGGTGCAGGCAGGCGCTGAGATTGCCCGAAAAGGCATGTAGCCGAAGAGATAAGCAATGAAGGCCCTTTGAAGGGCCTTCATTGTTTCAGATTTCTTTCACCAGGCGCAAAGCGTCGTAGATGGCTGCATGGGTATTGCGAGCAGACACGGCGTCGCCGATCCGGAACAGCTGGAAGCGTCCTTCGGGATTGGTGACGATGTTCTGTGCCGTGCCGGCGATCAGGTCATGCTGCTCTACCGCGCCGCCATTGGTGGAGAGAGGACGCAGGTCGAAGTACAAGTC
>NZ_JBFUBR010000032.1:0-19441 GCF_056405655.1 Pseudomonas sp. P1_F7 | reverse complement strand
TTCGTCTCAACCGAGGCGCGCATTCTACAGCAGCCTCATTTGCTGTCAAGTGATTATTTTCAGAAGCTTTCAAAGTTTCCTTTGTAACTTCAACCACTTGCGCTTCAGATCTCTCGTCAGCGGGAGGCGAATTCTACAGCGTTACACGCTGCTGTCAACACCTCTTTTTCAACTCCCTTTTGGCTTCGATGAACTGAAGCACCTGCTGTCGAAAACCGCGTAACTCGTTGTTTACCAAGGAGTTTTCCGTTTCGACTGCGCCGGAAGTGGGGCGAATTATAGGCTTCCAGAATCTGCCGTCAAGCACTGATTCGGGTTTCTATCGATATGTGCAAAAACACTGCTTATATATAGACGCGCCTGCAGGGAATGCGCAGTATATTGCCCAACACAAATAGAAATACCCTTGATGCCTATATTTTGGACGATGCCACGTAATGAATGACCAGCCTCGCAGCCTAGCCTCTACCCTGTTCTCGGTTGGGCTGCTGCTCATAGCCATGGCGTCGATCCAGTCCGGAGCCTCCCTGGCCAAAAGCATGTTCTCCGTTGTTGGCCCTCAGGGGACGACAACACTACGACTGATCTTTGCCAGCGTAATCATGATGCTGATACTGCGTCCATGGCGGGCAAAACTCACCGCAAGATCCCTGCGTACCGTCATCGTCTACGGGATGGCGCTGGGTGGCATGAACTTCCTCTTCTATATGTCGTTGCAAACCGTCCCACTGGGCATCGCGGTGGCGCTTGAATTCACCGGCCCACTGGCAGTGGCGATCTACGCCTCGCGTCGCGCGATCGACTTTTTATGGATCGCCCTGGCTGCCGTCGGATTACTGTTACTGATACCGACGGGAGAAGCGACCGCAGGCATCGATCTGGTAGGCACAGGTTATGCCTTGGGTGCCGGGGTCTGCTGGGCACTGTACATTTTGTTCGGGCAAAAAGCCGGGGCCGACAATGGCGTGCAAACCGCCGCGCTGGGGGTAATGATCGCTGCGCTCTTCGTAGCCCCCATCGGAATTGTCCATGCAGGTTCCGCTCTGCTGAGCCCGTCATTGATCCCTGTGGCCCTTGGCGTCGCCATCCTGTCCACTGCCCTCCCCTACACCCTGGAGATGGTCGCACTGACCCGCATGCCGGCCAGAACCTTCGGCACATTGATGAGCATCGAGCCTGCCTTCGGTGCGTTATCGGGCTTGCTGTTCCTGCATGAGTACCTTTCGCTGTCGCAGTGGATGGCAATCCTGTGCATCATTCTGGCATCCGTCGGCGCAACCATGACCATGAGCACTTCCACCAGACCAGCAGTAGCGGCAGATTAATGGCRGATATGACACCGCTCTGGTATTTGCCGCTCAATTAGGCCATGTTTAGCCCCGCAACCCAGGGTCATGCCATGGACAATTTCAGATAGGGATATCGGTACGCGTCAACCGAAAGCGAATGCAGCCAGACCCGGGCACAAGATCCGGGGACGCTATAAGGACAGTAATGAAACGAATTTTGATACTGATCGCCGTACTTGCAATTGCGGGCTGCGCAGCGACCTCAGAAACACAGATCAAGCACGGCAAGAAAGGGCTACATATCAACTGTTCCGGACTGTCTTCGTCCTGGGACAAGTGCTACACCAGTGCCGCCAACTCCTGCGCGCCCAAGGGCTACAAGGTCATCGCCAAATCGGGAGATGCCGTGGAAGAGCCCGGCGATTATCCGTTTGGCCTCAATCCTGCGGGTTATACCAGCCGCAGCATGATTGTCATCTGCAAATAGCCAGGGCCGTCGCGTCAGGTTCTCGGACTTGCAATCTGACGGCCAATTTCCTCGTAGCTGGACTTCAGCACTGTGCGCTGGATATCCGGGCTAGCCAGCATGCGCGCTACGACCAGCGCGCCAATACATTGCGACAGAATCGCCCACGCCAGGCTGTCGCTTTGCAGAACACCCGCCCAACTTTCCTGAAGCCGACAAATCCAGTGCTCTGCCTGTTGGCGGACAGTCTCGTCGGAACGGGCAATTTCCGCCCCCAATGCCGGCAATGCACAACCGGTTTCCGGATTCTCGACGTGAGACATACTCAGGTACTGTTTCAAGCAGCGCTCAAGCTTGTCACGGTCCTGCCCCTCCCCCAGTCGCGTCAGACTTTGCCCCAACTCACGCTCGACTATGCTTGCGAACAACTCGTCTTTCGACGAGAAGTGGCTATAGAAGGCGCCGCCACTCAAGCCAATCGCTTTCATCAGACCGTCCACGCCCACCGTTGAAAATCCGGACTTCTTAGCCGAAACCGCACTGCTTTCCAGCAGCCTTTGCCTGGTTTCCAGCTTGTGACTGGCCGAATAACGCATTGCCCTTCCCCCTGGATTGCTCACCTTGACGTCTGTCGAATCATAGCATAACGTTCGTTTAGTTAACGATCGTTTACCAAAAGGGATCTACCCATGAATAACAAGAAGGTCGTACTGGTCGTCGGTGCAGGTGATGCCACGGGCGGCGCCATTGCCAAGCGTTTTGCCCAGGAGGGTTTTGTCGCCTGCGTCACCCGCCGCAGTGCGGACAAGCTCCAGCCACTGGTGGATTCCATCGAGGCCGATGGTGGCGAGGCCCACGGTTTTGCCTGCGATGCACGTAAGGAGGAAGACGTGATCGCGCTGGTCGAACAGATCGAAAGCGAGATCGGCCCCATCGAGGCGTTCGTGTTCAACATCGGTGCCAACGTGCCGTGCAGCATTCTCGAAGAAACCGCCCGCAAGTATTTCAAGATCTGGGAAATGGCCTGTTTTTCCGGTTTTCTCAATGCGCGGGAAGTGGCCAAACGCATGGCCAAGCGCCAGCGGGGCACGATCCTGTTCACCGGTGCCACTGCAGGCTTGCGTGGCGCAGCCGGGTTCGCTGCATTTGCCGGTGCCAAGCACGGCATTCGTGCGCTGGCGCAAAGCATGGCCCGAGAACTCGGTCCGATGAATATTCACGTTGCCCATGTCGTCGTCGATGGAGCCATCGATACCGATTTCATCCGTGACAGCTTCCCCGAGAAATACGCGACCAAGGATCAGGACGGCATCCTCAACCCCGAACACATTGCCGAGAATTACTGGTACCTGCACAGCCAGCCCCGCGACGCCTGGACTTTCGAACTGGACCTGCGCCCCTGGAGCGAACGCTGGTAAGCCCTCCCCCTACAACAATAAGCAGAGCGCACCGACCATGAGCAAAACCGTGGAATTCCTTTTTGACCTGGGCAGCCCCACCACTTACCTGGCGTATACCCAGCTACCGGCAATCTGTGAGCAAACCGACAGCCAACTGATCTACATCCCGATCCTGCTCGGCGGTGTGTTCAAGGCCACCGGCAACGCCTCCCCGGCGACCATTCCGGCCAAGGGCCGCCACATGATTGAGGACCTCGACCGTTATGCCCGGCGCTACGGCGTGCCACTGAAGTTCAATCCGCATTTCCCGATCAACACCCTGATGCTGATGCGTGCCGTGACCGGCATTCAGTTGCACCAACCCGAGCGCTTTGTCGCCTTCATTGACTGCCTGTTCAAGGCCCTGTGGGTCGACGGCCGCAACCTCAATGACCCGGCAACCGTGGCAGCGGTGCTGAGCGACAACGGTTTCGATCCCAATGAGGTGCTGGCACTGACCGCCGACGAAACAGTCAAGGCAACGCTCAAGGACAACACCGAGAAAGCGGTGCAGCGCGGCGTATTCGGCGTACCGAGCATGTTTGTCGATAACCAGCTGTACTTCGGCCAGGATCGACTGGACTTCGTGCTTGAAGCCTTGAGTTAGATCTCGATGACCAACCGCCCTTGCGCTGCTCCCGACAGAAGCAGCTCATGGGCGGCCTCGGCGTTTTGCAGGCTGAAGCGCCGCGGATCGAGCATCGGAGTGAGCTTGCCCGCCTCAATCAACCTCGCCGCCTCGAGCAGAATCTCGCCGTGATGCTCACGCCCCTTACCGGTCAGGAGCGGCAGCAAAGTGAAGACACCGGAGTAAGTCGCCCCGCGAAAGGAAAGCGGTGCCAGGCTGTGCTTCCCCCACCCCAGGCAACTGAGCACATGACCGTGATACATCCGTGCCGCCTTGAATGACGCATCCAGCGTTTCACCCCCTACTGTGTCATAGACAATGTCGAAGCCCTCACCGGCCGTATGCTCAGCCACATAGTCTTCAACCGAAGACTTGCGGTAATCGATAAACGTCGCGCCGAACCCTTCGATAATCGACTGCTGTCCGGTAGAGCCCGTGGCAAAAACTTCTGCGCCAAAAGCGCGGGCGATTTGCACCGCGACATGACCAACACCACCGGCGCCACCATGGATCAATACCTTCTGCCCGAGCCGAACACGAGCCCGGTCGACCAGACCTTCCCAAGCGGTGATCAGCACCAGCGGCAAACCGGCAGCCTCACGCATGCTCAAGTTGTGTGGTTTGCGAGCCAACAGTCGCGCGTCGACCACCGCATACTCGGCCAATGAACCTTGAATACCACCAATACCGGTGGCCATGGCATACACGTCATCCCCCGGCAGCCAGCCACTGACGCCCTCCCCCAACGCCGCTACGGTTCCGGCCAGATCCATCCCCACTATCGCCGGTAATGGTTGAGCCGCATGGGTCGCCTGCCCGGAGCGGATTTTGCCGTCCAGCGGATTGACACCGCTGGCCTTGATCCTGACCAGTACCTGCCCCGCCTGCGGCACGGGCCGTGCGATGGAAACCAAACGTAACGGCGCATTGGCCGAGTCGACCATCAGAGCGCGCATATTCAGTGAGTCAGTCATTTCGCCATGTCCCATCAGTAGTGAATGCAGGACTGATTTTGTCTTGCTCAATTCATGCTGATAAGACGCCATGTCGCTATAGTGACCATTCCATTACGGCATCAATGAGCGATCCCGTGGACAAACTCAATGCAATGGCGATTTTCGTGCGGGTAGTCGAACGGGGCAGTTTTTCCGCCGTTGCCCGGGAATTGCAGACCAGCCAGCCAACCATCAGCAAAGTGTTGCAAGCACTGGAAACCCGATTGGGCGGAAAGCTGATTGCCCGCAGTACCCGCAAGTTGTCCCTGACGGACGAAGGTCAGCGCTATTACAACGAATGCCGGACCATCCTCGCCGCCGTGGATGCGGCAGAACATAGCTTCCAGTCCGGTCGGGAAAGGGTCGCCGGACCTCTGAAAATCGGCTCGTCCGTGAGTTTCGGGCGCCTGCAGATCGCCCCCCGTTTGCCGGACTTTCTCAAACACTACCCTGACGTACAGATTGACTTGCAATTGAGCGATCAGAATCAGGATCTGGTCAGCGAAGGGCTGGACGTCACCTTCAGGATCGGCGCCCTGAACGACAGTGGCCTGATCGCTCGCCTGGTCGGCAACACGCATCGTGTGACCGTTGCATCACCCGACTACCTCAGGCACAACGGCCAACCGCAGACGCCGCAGGATCTGAGCAGGCACAACTGCCTGATGTTCAATCTGCTGAGCAGTCAAAACCTGTGGGTGTACACAAAAGACGCCCAACGCCACGAAGTACGGATCAAGGGCAACGCGCAGAGCAACAATTCCGAGGCTATCCGCGAAATGGTGCTGGGGGGATTGGGGATTGCGCTGTCACCTGTGTGGCTATTCAGCGAAGACTTGAAAGCTGGCCGGGTGATCGCGATGTTGCAGGATTACAGCACGCTGTCGCTGCCGATACATGCCGTATCCCCGGCGAATCGTCGCCAATCCGCCAGGGTCAAAGCGTTTGTCGACTATATGGCTCAGACGCTGGAACAAGCGCCTGAGCTGCACTGAAACAAATAGCGACACCCGATCAGATAGCCGCAGTACGGCTATTCAGCCACTCCAGTGCGGCACCCTCGACCAACGGACTCAGTCGTTCGCGCACTTCGGCGTGGTAGGCGTTGAACCACTGTTTTTCCTCGTCCGACAGCAGCGATGTTTCCAGGCAACGCGTGTCGATCGGGCACAGGGTCAGCGTTTCGAACTTCAGGAACTCGCCGAATTCGCTTTTGCCTGCCTCACGGTTCATCGCCAGGTTTTCGATCCGCACACCCCAACGACCCGGACGATAGGTGCCCGGCTCAATGGACGTGATCATGCCGGGTTGCATCGCGGTTTGCGGTGCAGGTGCGGCCTGATAAGCGATGACTTGCGGACCTTCGTGGACGTTCAGGAAGTAGCCGACGCCATGACCGGTGCCGTGACCGTAGTCGACACTTTCCGCCCAGATGGGGGCGCGGGCGATGGCATCGAGCAGCGGCGACAGAATGCCTTTCGGGAACTGCGCGCGGGACAAGGCAATCACGCCCTTGAGCACGCGTGTGCAATCGCGTTTTTGCTCATCGGTCGGTGTGCCTACCGCAACCATCCGCGTGATGTCGGTCGTGCCGCCCAGGTACTGGCCGCCGGAGTCGATCAGCAACAGACCGTCCCCTTCGATCACTGCGTGTTCTTCTTCAGTGGCGTGGTAGTGCGGCATCGCGCCATTGGCGTTGTACGCGGCGATGGTGTTGAAACTCAGCGACACATAATCCGGGCGGCGCTCACGAGCGGCGGTGAGTTTTTCATCAATGGTCAGTTCGGTGATGCGCTCGCGGCCCAGCGCCGAGTCCAGCCAGGCGAAGAATTCGCACAGCGCTGCACCGTCCTGTTCCATGGCCTGACGAATGTGTTCGGCATCGGCCAGGCTTTTTTGCGATTTGGCCAGGGTAGTCGGGTTCAGGCCTTCGATCAGCTTCACCCCGCTGTCGAGGTTGTCCAGCAACCCCGCCGTGACCCGCGCCGGGTCGACTTGCAGACTCGCGCCGCTCGGCACGGCGCGCAGTGCGGCAGCGACTTCGCTGTAATCGCGCAAGGTCACGCCGTCCTGTTCAAGGATGGCGCGCAGTTCGGCGCTGACTTTGCTCAAGGCAACGAACAGCGTGGCCTGCTGCTGATTGATCAAGGCGAAGGAAACAAACACCGGGTTGAACGACACGTCGCCGCCACGCAGGTTGAACAGCCAGGCGATGTCATCGAGGGTGGCGATGAAATGCCAGTCGGCACCCCGCGCCTTAAGGTTTTCACGCAGTTTGGCGAGTTTTTCGCCACGGCTAACGGTCGCCTGTGGTGGCAAGTGCTGATAGATCGGTTCGTTCGGCAGGCCTGGGCGGTCGCTCCAGACTCCACTCAACAGGTCGATGTCGGTGCGCAAACGGGCGCCACGCTCTTCAAGTTTACCGCCCAGGGTACGTGCCGAAGCCACGGCCATGACCGCGCCATCGACCGCGACAACGCCACCCTCAGGGGTTTGCTCGGCCAGCCACTCCAGTGGCCCGGGTTGACCCGGTTGCAGCTTGACCAGATCAATGCCGCTGCCCTTGAGTTCCTTGGTCGCCTGCTCCCAATAACGGCTGTCGGCCCAGACGCCGGCAAAGTCCGGGGTCACGATCAGGGTGCCGACCGAACCATGGAAACCCGACAACCACTGACGCCCTTGCCAGTAACCCGGCAGGTACTCGGACAGGTGCGGGTCGGCCGACGGCACCAGCAAGGCGTGAATGCCCTCCCGGCTCATCAGTTCGCGGGTTTGCGCCAGGCGCTGGGGCACCGATCCATTGATCGAAAGCTGCGTATTCATCGTGTCTCCTGCTAATCACTTGTTCATTATTGTTGAGTGCCGATCAGCGTCGGCGCTTCGTCGCCCTATTGCCAGAATGCCGGAGCACTGGCGCAGGCTGCCTTGATCAGTTGAACCGCCTGGTCGATGTCCTGCTCGGTGGTGAAACGCCCGAGGCTCAAGCGGATGGTGCGACCGGCCGAGCGGGCATCGTGCCCCAGGGCCAGCAGTACATGGGATGGGGTATTGCTCGCGGAATTGCAGGCCGAGGTCGCGGAAAACGCGATCGAGGCCAGCAACGCCGCCGGGTTGAACTCGCCTTCGCTGAAGGTCAGGCTCAGGGTATGGGGGATGCGCCGGGTCGGGCTGCCGTTGAGGCGTACGCCGGGAATGCTCCGCAATTGCTCGAGCAAGCGGTCACGCAATCGCACGATGGTGGCTTTCTCTTCATCGAACGCAGCCGCCGCCAGTGCAAAGGCCGCGCCCATGGCCACGATCTGATGGGTCGCCAGAGTGCCGGAACGCAAACCGCCCTCATGCCCGCCGCCATGGATCTGCGCCTGCAAACGCTGTTGTGCACGCGGGCCGACGTACAACGCACCAATGCCCTTGGGGCCATAGAGCTTGTGTGCGGAAAACGACATCAGGTCCACCGGCCACTGCGCGAGGTCGATCGCCACTTTGCCCGCACCCTGTGCGGCATCGACATGGAACAACGCCCCGCGATCACGCACGACCTGACCGATGACGGGAATATCGTTGAGCGTACCCAGTTCGTTGTTGACCAGCATCAGCGACACCAGGAAGGTGTCCTCGCGCATGGCTTCGCTGACTGCTTGCGCGGTGATCAGGCCCTCGGCGTCCGGCACCAGATAAGTCACCGCGACACCGGCTTCCTGCAGTTGCTTCGCAGTATCGAGAATGGCCTTGTGTTCAATCTGGCTGGTGATGATATGGCCGCCGCCAGTGCCGCGGGCCTGGGTCACGCCCTTGAGCGCGAGGTTGTTGGATTCGGTGGCGCCGGAGGTCCAGACGATCTGCCCGGGCGTCGCGCCGACCAGTTCGGCGACCTGGCGTCGCGCCTGTTCGACCGATTGCCGGGCCTGCTGGCCGAAGACGTGGGAGCTGGAGGCCGGGTTGCCGAAATTGCCGGTAAAGCCCAGACACTCGACCATCACCTTGATGACCCGCTCATCCACCGGCGTGGTGGCGGCGTAATCGAAATACAACGGACGTTTATTCATAAAAGACTCGCAGAGCGTGTTCCGGGATCAGGAAGCTCGTGACTGCAAACGGCAAAGCGCAGCCTTGTGAGCTGCGCGCTGTTTTCAGAACGCTACCAATACCTGATCGGATGCCGTTAAAGAAGAATTACTTCATTTAAAAGTGCGTAGGAACGCTCCTGAAAAGTCAGCTTAACAGGCATCGGGCAACCGGTTGAAGCAATGCGTCAGCTAAAGCTTTCGAGCAACAGCGGATACAGCGAACCCACGAGCAGCGCGGCCATGCCCCAATTGAACAGGCGCAGCCAGCGGCGATCCTTCAGAACATTGCGCAACAGCGTGCCGCAAGCGGCCCAGACACCGACACTCGGCAGGTTGATGATCGCAAAGACAGCCGCGATCACGATCACATTCGTGAAGTAACCCTGCATCGGCGTGTAGGTGCTGATAGCGCCAATGGCCATGATCCAGGCCTTGGGATTGACCCACTGGAACGCGGCGGCGCCCAAATAGCTGATCGGTTTCGCCTCGCCCTGCTGACTCTCCGACATGGGCCCGGAATGGGCGATTTTCCACGCCAGATACAGCAAATACGCCGCCCCCACATAACGCAGAACGGTGTAGAGCAAAGGGTAAGTCTGGAACACCGCGCCTAGGCCAAAACCGACCGCCACCACCAGTACAAAGAAGCCACAGGTGATGCCGAGCATGTGCGGAATGGTGCGGTTAAAGCCGAAGTTCACCCCCGATGCCAGCAACATGGTGTTGTTCGGGCCGGGCGTGATCGAGGTGACGAGGGCAAACAGGGCGAAGCCCAGCAGCAGATCGAGTGAGAGCGTCATGGGTGGCAGTCCGTCAGGGTCGGTCAGGTGTTGACCCTATCGCACACCCTCGGCGAAACCCATGGACAGTTACGCGAAACTTGGAGCAGTACAGTTTTGCCTCAGCTTGGACGACCGTGAAGCTGTACAGATCGCCCGGCGTTCATTTCACCCTGGTTGTCGAAGTTGAACGACTTTTGCGGTTGGCCGAGCAGTTCGGCTTTTTTCGCGTGGTATTCGTCGAAGGACAATCCGCGGCGGTTCAGCGCCTCCAGCGCCAGTTCCTTGCTTTCTTCAGCCGTGTAAGGCCGAAGCTCAGGGGAAACATGGCTGGCACATCCGGCGAGTACGGAGACGGCGAGCATCAGCAAAGCAGCAATCATCGGTTTCATTTTTGGCGTCCTGGCGACTGGGTTCGAGGCAATGAACACAGGCTACCCGCGCCCCCCGGGCAGCAGAAATCAACGCTTTCAATAGTGGCTATCAAGAAATGGCGATCATTGTCGATTGCCGGGAGAACGCGGGCCGGGAGCGCACTGGTTGGAGCCGGCCTGATGGCACTTGAATGGAGCTGCTGCTCGTCGGGCAGTCGGTGAGGCGAAAAAGGCTGGCCTATATTTATTCGGTCGTACAACGGCACAGGTACTTTCCATTCACAAAACAACAACAGGGAGATCCATCATGAGCGTCAAACCCATTCCAGAGGGGTATCACAGCGTCACCCCCTATCTGGGCATCAACAAAGCCGCCGAAGCCATCGCGTTCTACAAAAAAGCCTTTGGCGCCGTTGAAATCATGCGCCTGGACATGCCCGGTGGCAGTGTCGGCCACGCTGAACTGCGCATCGGCGATTGCCCGATCATGCTGGGCACACCGTGCGATCAAGGGCCGCTTAGCAACCCGGACAATTCGCCGTCCGTGGGTCTGCATTTGTACGTGACGGATGTCGACAAGTCCTACAAACAGGCGATCGATGCCGGCGCAACCGTTGTATCGGAGGTCAAGGATCAGTTTTACGGCGACCGTTCGGGCACCTTGAAGGATCCCTACGGGCACCTGTGGTTCCTGGCCACGCGCAAGGAAGACCTGACCCAGGAACAGATCGAGCAACGGGCGAAGGAGATGTTTGCCCAGGGTTGAAATCCTTGGTGCTGGAGCGGGCCTCTTCGCGAGCAGGCTCGCTCCCACAGGGGCCCCGCCTTCAACAGCACCGCCGACTTGCTAATCACTTGCGCAAGCATGCCTGTCCCTAACCTGTCGGCAATGAGAAACATTTTCTTTCATTTCCCCTTTCGGGATTTCCCCTGCTCATCCGTCCTACATAGATGCAGTCCTTTCGTGTAGGCAAAAGCCACGACTGGACCTTCAGGGCGCTCATCCCTGCGAAGCCCGCAGCCGAGTTGCCTCTCATCGAGTCAAGACCTCCAACATGTCAAAGAAGTCCCGTTCAAAAATCTGGTTCCTGGTCCATAGCTGGCTGGCGTTGCCGATCTGGTTTTTCGTGCTGATCGTCTGTGTGACCGGAACCTTGGCCGTCATCAGCCAGGAGATCGTCTGGCTGGCCAACCCGCCAATGCGCGCCAGCCAGCCCTCCGGCGATGCTCCGCTGCTCAGCTATCA
Organism: Pseudomonas sp. P1_F7; assembly: GCF_056405655.1. Taxonomy (NCBI): domain Bacteria; kingdom Pseudomonadati; phylum Pseudomonadota; class Gammaproteobacteria; order Pseudomonadales; family Pseudomonadaceae; genus Pseudomonas; species Pseudomonas sp. P1_F7. Next base: position 8,158 of record NZ_JBFUBR010000032.1, on the reverse strand, counting down.
GCAGGTGATCGAGGCCATCAACAGGGCCGAACCGCAGACTGTGGTACAGAGCATCAGCCGCCCCGACGAGTCGCACTTCGCGCTGGATGTCGAAGTCAGCTACCCCGACGGGCGCTCGGTGGTGATTTATGTCAATCCGTACAGCGGCGTGATCCAGGGTGTCGCACCGGAATTCAACTTCCGCGCCTTTACCCGTGCCCTGCACGCTTGGTGGCTGGTGCCGTTCACCAATGGTTACAGCTGGGGCTGGTACCTGGTGTCGTTTCTCGGCTTGCCATTGCTGGCGTCGCTGATCACCGGGCTGGTGGTCTACAAACGCTTCTGGAAAGGCTTCTTCCGCCCGACCCTGCGCATTCACCACGGCGCGCGGATTTTCTGGGGCGACTTTCACCGCTTGAGCGGCATCTGGTCGATCTGGTTCATCGCGGTGATTTCCATCACCGGCACCTGGTTCCTGATCCAGGCATTGCTGTCCGATAACCAGATTTCCATTTCCACGGAAAAGATCATCCCGGCGATGTCCCGCGAAGCAGTGCCGCTGTCGCCCGATGGCTCGCCCCCGCCGCGTATCGACCTTGACCGCGCGGTTGAAATCGCCACGCAAGAAATCTCAGGGCTGGAGGCCAGTTTCGTCAGCCTGCCAGGCAATGCCTACAGCCACCTGGATGTCGGCGGACGCGGTTGGTATCCGTTGATGTTCCAGACCGCCACGATCAACCCGTACAACGGCGAAATCGCCGCCTCGCGCCTGATCTCGGACCGTTCTGCCCTGGAATTCGTCACCGAGTCCATGCGCCCGCTGCACACCGGCGACTTCGGCGGACTGTGGATCAAGCTGATCTGGGCGTTCTTCGGCCTGCTGCTGAGCATGATGGTGCTCAGCGGCCTGCTGATCTGGACCAAGCGCACGGCGCTGGCCACGGCCAATGCCTTCAAACGCAGCAACAAGAAACAGCGCAGCACAGCGGCGCAACCGGCTACGAACAACGAAGTGTCGGAGGTCAACCTGTGAGCAAAGTCACTGCGGCCTCACACCCCTCGCGCCTGAGTGTGTTCTGGCACAAATGGCGCTTTCACCTGAACGTCCTGTTGTTGCTGATTCCACTCGGCTTCATGCCCAAGTACTTCGCCGACGAGGCGTTGATGCGTGGCGACAGTGGCCTGGGCGAACGGGACGTCGGCGAGGTGCAGGTCGGCCCCTGGAGCCTGCGCCTGGCGGAGCTGCGCAACGCCGCGCCCATGCTCGATGGCCCGGCCGGCTATATGAAGGGCTTCAACGCCGCGCTGTGCGATGCCTGCATCGGACAGGTCAAGGCTACTTACCTGCGCATCGGCAAGCCTCGCAGCCTGCGCACCGCCGGGGTGATTTTCTTCGGCACTCCGTACCGCATGGGCGCTTCGCTACCCGTCCCGGAAAAGACCACGGCCGACGCCGAACTGTGGATCACCATGGAAGGCTGGGACGGCGCCATGCATCAGGCATCCATTCCGTTGAGCCAGGCCTCCCCCGCCACCATCGCCTGGTTGAACAAACAAGGAGGTAAACCATGATCAACCCTCTTCGCCCGCTCAACGCCGTGTTGCTGGTGCTCTGCGCCGGCTTCAGCGCCAGCGCCCTGGCCCACAACCCGATGTGCGAATGCAAGGCCATCGACGCCGAACAGATCAAGTGCACCGGCGGTTTTTCCGACGGCAGCGGCGCTCCGGGCGTGACCCTCGATGTGATCGGCTACGACGAAACCATCCTGGTACCGGGCAAGCTCGGGCCTGATTCGACCCTGACCTTCAGGAAGCCCGGCGCCGAGTTCTATGTGCTGTTCGATGCTGGCCCCGGTCACGTGGTGGAGATCGACCAAGAGGACATCGAGACGCCATGAGTACTCCAACGACCCAAGTCGTGCGCGCGGCCGGTGCCGGTCACGAAACCCTCTACGTTCTGCTGCTGTGCCTGATGATCCTGGCGGTGGCCGGCTCGGTGGTGCTCTGGCGCGGTGAACCCCATGAGGTGAGCAGCGTCAGCAGCCATCAACTGGATGCGCGCCGAGACCTCAGTGCATCCGAGCAAGGTATCTACGCCGATTTGCGGGTGACGCTGGACGAGATCCACCTGCTGCGCCAGGAGCAGCAAGCGCTGCCGACTCCCGAGGCGCTGGCCGAGGAAGGGTTTGCGCCGTTTGCCCGGGACGCCAGTTCCGTCAGCCGGGGCGGACATGCCTGGCAATTGCTCGACGCCAAGGCCTATTTCGGCCAGAGCCAGACGCTGACGATCGCCGGTTCATTCCTGATGCGTCTGACTGCAACCGATGACGCTCCAGACATCTGGCTCAACCGCGACAACACGCTCACGGCACCGGCCGACCTCAGCGACGCTGCGCTCGAAAGCGCCGGCTGGCAGCAGGTCATCGCGCAATTCGATGCCGGCGTGACCCGCCAGCACCTGCACTGAACCCTCGCCTTTTTCCGAGAGAAGACCGCTTTCCCATGCCCAATTCATCTCAACGTTATTTTTTGCGCCTGCTGCTGGTCGGCTTGCTCGCCTGCCTGCTGCCATCACTGGCCAGCGCCGACGAAGCCAAGCGCCTGCGCATCGGCATCACCCTGCATCCCTACTACAGCTACGTGGCGAACATCGTCGGCGACAAGGCCGAGGTGGTACCGCTGATTCCGGCCGGTTTCAATCCGCATGCCTACGAGCCCCGCGCCGAAGACATCAAGCGCATCAGCGGGCTGGACGTGATCGTGCTCAATGGCGTCGGTCATGATGATTTCGCCGACCGCATGATCGCCGCCAGCGAAACCCCGAACGTGCCGGTAATCGAAGCCAACGAAAACGTACCGCTGCTGGCCGCCACCGGCGTGGCCGCACGCGGCGCTGGCAAAGTAGTGAACCCGCACACATTCCTGTCGATCAGCGCCTCCATCGCCCAGGTCAACAACATTGCCCGGGAACTGGGCAAGCTCGACCCGGCCAATGCCAAGACCTATACCGAAAACGCCCGCGCCTACAGCAAGCGCCTGCGCAAGATGCGTGCCGATGCCCTGGCCAAACTGACCCAGGCACCGAACGCCGAACTGCGGGTGGCCACGGTGCATGCGGCCTACGACTACCTGCTGCGTGAGTTCGGCCTGGAAGTGACGGCCGTGGTCGAACCGGCCCACGGTATAGAGCCGAGCCCGAGCCAGCTGAAAAAGACCATCGACCAACTGCGCGAGCTGGACGTGAAGGTGATCTTCTCGGAGATGGATTTTCCTTCCACTTACGTCGACACCATCCAGCGTGAATCCGGGGTGAAGCTGTATCCGCTGTCGCACATCTCCTACGGCGAATACACCGCCGACAAGTACGAAAAGGAAATGACCGGCAACCTCGACACCGTGGTGCGGGCGATTCAGGAGTCAGGGGCATGACGGTTCAAGAAAACCTGATCCTGCAAAGCAGCGGCCCGACCGTGGATTTTGCCGACGTCAGCCTGACGCTCGGGCGCACGACGATCCTCGACAAGGTGACCCTCATGGTCCGCCCCGGCAGCGTGCACGCACTGGTTGGCCCCAACGGCGGTGGCAAAAGTTCGCTGATCAAGACCCTGCTCGGGCAAATGCCTCATCAGGGCTGCTTGAGCCTGAAATGGCCCGCCGAGCCAGGGACCATCGGCTATGTGCCACAGGCCCTGGAATTCGACCGCGGCTTGCCGATGACCGTCGACGATTTCATGGCCGCCATGTGCCAGCGTCGCCCGGCCTTTCTCGGCTTGAGCAAACACTACGCGGCGGCGATTGGCGAGGCGCTGGAGCGGGTCGGCATGCAGGACAAGCGCAAGCGCCGCATGGGCGCGCTGTCCGGCGGCGAACGACAACGGGTGTTGCTGGCCCAGGGGCTGATTCCGTCTCCGCAGCTGCTGGTGCTCGACGAACCGATGTCGGCCCTCGATGAAGCAGGCATCCGTGTGTTCGAACGCTTGCTCGGTGACTGGCGAGCGGCGGGCATCACCGTTCTGTGGATCGAGCACGACCTGGAAGCGGTCGGTCGCCTGGCCGATCACGTCACTGGGCTCAATCGCCGGGTGCTGTTCGACGCCACGCCGCAACAGGCGCTGATACCGGAGCGTCTGATGACGCTGTTCTCGACTCACCCACGGAGCCTTGCCTGATGAGTTACGAAGCTTTTCGCCTGATGGTCCAGGGCTGGGCGTCGTCGGGTTATTTGCCCGAGGCGCTGGCCTATGGGTTCGTGGTCAACGCATTGATCGCCGGACTGCTGATCGGCCCGGTGCTGGGTGGCCTGGGCACGCTGGTGGTGGTCAAGCGCTTCGCGTTTTTCTCCGAGGCGGTCGGTCATGCTGCGCTGACCGGCGTGGCCATCGGCATCCTGCTCGGCGAACCCTACACCGGGCCTTACGGCAGCCTGTTCGGCTACTGCCTGCTGTTCGGCATCCTGCTCAACTACCTGCGCAACCGCACCGGCCTGGCGCCGGACACATTGATCGGCGTGTTCCTCTCGGTGTCGCTCGCCCTGGGTGCGAGCCTGCTGTTGATTCTGGCGGGCAAGATCAACGTGCACATTCTGGAAAACGTGCTGTTCGGCTCGGTGCTGACAGTCAACGGCAATGACTTGCTGGTGCTGGCCATCGTCGGTTCGCTGGTGATGGCCCTGGCCTTGCCGCTGTACAACCGCATCATGCTCGCCAGTTTCAACCCGCAACTGGCGGCGGTGCGCGGGGTGGCGGTGAAGGCCCTGGATTATCTGTTCGTGATTCTGGTGACGCTGATCACCGTCGCCGCCGTGAAGGTCATCGGCGCGATTCTGGTCGGCGCCCTGCTGGTGATTCCAGCCGCCGCGGCACGCCTGCTCAGCCAATCGCTGAAGGGCTTTTTCTGGTATTCGGTGCTGATCGCCACCGTCAGCACCCTGTGCGGGATTCTCGCGCCGATCGTCTTTGACCTGCCGATCCCGTCCGGCGCCGCGATCATCCTCGTGGCCGGTATCGCCTTCGCCCTGGCCGCCCTCGCGCGCGGCGTCGTCCCCAGCCTGAAAGGGAACCTTGGATAAATGATTTTTTCACTGCGCCAACTGACCCTCGCCATTGCCCTATGCGGATTGACCACCACGACCTTCGCCGCTGGTAGCGGCAAACCGCTGCGCGTGCTGGCCTCCTTGCCGATTACTTATGGCCTGGGTGAAATCTTGCTCAAAGGCACCGATGTCAGTCTCGAACGCGCGGCCCCGGCCAATTTGCCCGGCAGCCGCCAGACCGCCTATTTCACCGGCCGTGGTGCCCCGGCGCTGGCCAAACTGGCGGACGATGCTGATGCAGTGATCGACCTGCGCTCACTGTGGGCAGATGACCCGCTGTACCCGATCTCCCGGCGCAGTAATATCCGCATCGTCGAAGTCGATGCCGCCCGCCCGGTGGACGGCGCCCTGCCCGGTATTGCCGTGCAGCCCGACAACAAGGTCGACGGGCTGAACAGTCAGCCGTGGCTTTCCAGCAACAACATGGGGCGCATGGCCGACGTGATGGCGGCGGACCTGGTACGCCTGGCCCCCGAGGTCAAGCCGAAAATCGACGCCAACCTGGCAGCACTCAAGCAGCGTTTGCTCAAGCTCAGTGCCGCCAGCGAAGCGCGGCTGGCCAATGCGGACAACCTCAGTGTGATGAGCCTCAGCGATCACTTCGGCTACCTGATCGGCAGTCTCAATCTGGAATTGATCGGCCAGGACGCACGCGCCGATACCGAGTGGACAGCCGAAGCGCTCAAGCAATTGGGCACAACGCTCAGGGACAATGATGTGGCGGTGGTGCTGCATCACCGGCAACCGTCGGATGCGCTGAAAGCGGTGATTGCCGGGTCGGGTAGCCGGTTGGTGGTGTTGAGTACCGATGCCGAGGATCCGGTGGCGGAGCTTGAGGGGAATGTGGATTTGCTGATCAAGGGTTTGAGCGGCGTTTAAGGTCAGTACGACCGCGTTATCGTTCATCGCGAGCAAGCTCGCTCCCACAGGATTTGTGCCATGCCGCAGATCACTGTGGGAGCGAGCTTGCTCGCGATAGCGGCCTGATAGGCGACACAAGACTCCAGACCTGAAAAAGCCCGCTGACTATCACCAGTCCAGCGGGCTTCTTTTTGCATGACGGATCAGTGCGCCACAGCCGCCTGCTCGTCCATTTTCTGCCGCAGGCTCAACGGGCGCATATCGGTCCAGGTTTCCTCGATGTAGGCCAGGCATTCTTTTTTCAGCCCGCTTTTGCCCACGGTGCGCCAGCCTTGTGGCACGGCTTTGTAGTCGGGCCAGATCGAGTATTGCTCTTCGTGGTTGACCACGACCTGAAAGAGGATGTCCTCGCGGTCGAATACTGACGTCATGGTGTCTCTCCATCGTTGTAGGGCGGGCTGCGCTGTGTGCGCAGCCGTTATGTAGAAGGAACGATCCGCAGGGCGGAAAATTTAAAGATTGGCAGTGGCGGCGGCCAGGGCCCGGCCGAAGATTTCGGCGACGCGATCGATTTGCGCAGCAGTAATCACCAGTGGCGGCAGGAAGCGCACCACCGCGCCATGGCGACCACCGAGCTCCAGGATCAAGCCACGCTTGAGGCATTCGCGCTGCACCAGTGGTGCCAGGCGGGCGAAGGCCGGTGGATGACCCTGGGCATCCAGCACGCCCGTCGGGTCGACAAGTTCGACGCCGAGCATCAAGCCACGCCCGCGAATGTCACCCAGTTGCGGGAAGTCCCGCTGCAGGATGCGCAGGTGCTCGGCCAGACGCTCGCCCATCGCGGCGGCATGCTCGCAGACCTTGTGTTCGACCAGATAACGCATCACTGCGGAACCGGCGGCCATGGCCATCTGATTGCCTCGGAACGTCCCGGCGTGGGCACCCGGCAACCAGGTGTCGAGCCAGTCGCGATAGACCACCACCGCCAGCGGCAGGCTGCCGCCGATGGCCTTGGACATCACCACGACATCGGGAGTGATCCCGGCGTGCTCGAAGGCGAACATCTTGCCGGTGCGGGCAAAACCGCTCTGGATTTCATCGACGATCAGCGCGACACCCGCCTTTTCAGTGATCCGGCGCACACCACGCAACCAGTCCAGATCCGCCGGGATCACCCCACCCTCGCCCTGCACCACTTCCACGATCACCGCCGCCGGCAATTGCACACCGGCCTCGGGGTCGTTGAGCAGGTTTTCCAGGTAACTCAGATTGGCTTTGACCCCTGGCGCGCCACCGAGCCCGAACGGACAGCGGTAATCGTAAGGGTACGGCATGAACTGCACGCTGCTGCCGAGCAAGGCGCCCAAGGGCTTTTTCGGCCCGAGGCTGCCCATCAGGCTCAACGCGCCCTGACTCATGCCGTGATAACCGCCCTGGAACGAGATCACGGTGCTGCGGCCGGTGGCGGTACGCACCAGTTTCAGCGCAGCTTCCACGGCGTCGGTGCCCGTGGGACCACAAAACTGGATCTTCGCTTCGGCGGCCAGGGCAGGCGGCAACAGGCCGAACAGATCCTGGACGAACCGGTCCTTGACCGGCGTGGTCAGGTCCAGGGTGTGCAGCGGCAGTTCATCGGCCAGCACTTGCTGGATGGCTTCGATCACCACCGGGTGATTGTGCCCCAGGGCCAGGGTTCCGGCGCCAGCCAGACAATCGATGAAGGTACGGCCTTCGACGTCTTCGACATACAGCCCCCTGGCGCGCTTGAGTGCCAGGGGAATGCGTCGTGGATAGCTGCGGGCATTGGATTCCTGCCGGCTCTGACGGGCCAGCAGCGGCGATTCGTTGAATTGATAAAGCGTCTCGGCGGGCGCCGCCGGCTGCTCTTCGATTAGGCTGGTAGCGACTGACATCTCTCGACCCCTCAATACGCTGTGGATAGTAACCAAAACTGCACACCGGGCAGGTGCGCGTTCCGCTCACGGGGCGCACTTGTCAGGTTTTCCTGTTCTGGAAACGCATCAGCGTCGAGAGGATTTAGACTCTGGCTCGGCTTTCTCAGAGGTAACCGCAATCCCCTGTGGGAGCGAGCTTGAACTGGTCAAGTAATCTTGGACACCCGTTAAGGTTTACGCCGCCAGTCTCTCCTTCGCGACTGGCGACCGGTAGTCGTTGTAGCTGTGAGGCCTGCTGATGTTGTAGCGCGAGACATAGCGCTGCACATCT
>NZ_JBFUBR010000031.1:0-28069 GCF_056405655.1 Pseudomonas sp. P1_F7 | reverse complement strand
AGTGGTGGTGGTGGCGGCGGTAGTGGTGGCGGCGGAGGAAGTGGCGGCGGCGGCAGTCACGGTGGAAGCGGCAGTGGCGGCAACAGCGGCAGCGGCCATAGCGGCGACCATGGCAGCAACAGTGGTCATGGCAGTGCCAACAGCGGTTCGAGTCACTCCGGAACGGCCTCGTCCTCCGGACGCAGCGGCACCCATGATGAACCCGGGGATGACCGTGGCGTCCATGCCAATGGCGAGCCCGGCGATGATCGTGGCGTCCATGCCAATGGCGAGCCCGGCGATGATCGTGGCGTCCATGCCAATGGCGAGCCCGGCGATGACCGTGGCGTGCATGCCGAACCCGGCGATGACAAAAGGAGCTGATCCCCTCTGATTCCCATACAACACAAAACCCTGTGGGAGCGAGCTTGCTCGCGATGGCGGAGTGTCAGGCAACAGAAATGTTGAATGACCGAATGTCATCGCGAGCAAGCTCGCTCCCACAGTGGTCAATGTGAGTCAGACAATCCGCCGCTCTACAACCCACCCTCAGACTGATCCAGTTCCTCGCGCAAGAACTCAACCAGCGCCTGCACCGGCCGCGAACTCTGCCGGTGTTGCGGATAGACCGCCGACAACGTCAGCGGCTCCGGCCGTAAATCCTCCAGCACCTCCACCAGCCTTCCATCCTTCAACGCCGAGCCGACGATGAACGTCGGCAAATACGTAATCCCCAGCCCGGCAATCGCCGCGTCCTTGAGCAACTCACCGTTGTTGACCCGCATCCGCCCGCTGACATTGACGCCCGATGGCTTGCCCTGCCCCGCAAACCGCCATTGCACCTGTCGACCATGGCCGTACGGCAGACAGTCATGACCGTGCAAATCTTCAGGCTTGAGCGGTGTGCCGCGTTCGGCCAGGTACGCCGGGCTGGCGCAGTACACCCGTTCAATGGAGGCAATGCGTCGGGCGATCAGAGTCGAATCCTCGAGCGTGCCGATGCGCAGCGCCAGGTCGTAGCCCTCGCCAAGCAAATCCACAGGGCGATCGCTCAAATCCATCTCCACCGTCACGTCGCGATAGCGCTGCAAAAACACCGGCAACAGGCAGCCCAGATGCGCCAGTGCGAACGACAGCGGCGCACTCACACGAATGGTCCCCCGCGGCTCGGTGGTCTGGCCGGCGATGCCCTGCTCCACTTGTTCGACCTCGCTGAGCAGGCGCAAGGCTGACTCGTAATAGCTCTGCCCCAGCGGCGTGACATCCAGTCGCCGGGTCGAGCGATTGAGCAAGCGCACGCCCAGGCGCTCTTCGAGTTGCATCAAGCGGCGGCTGACAAACTGCTTGGACAGCCCCAGTTGATCGGCGGCCGCCGTGAAACTGCCGGAGTCCATCACCTGGCAAAAAATACGCATATCTTCGAAGGGGTTCATTGTCATTTCCAGGTTGACAGTCAAACACTTTATAGCCGCTTTTTCCCTTCCAGGCATCCTATTAATCTGTGTTCACGGTGTTGAACTCACCTCTACACGCGCATACCCCTCGATCAAAAAGGAATTGACCATGAGCCTCGTTCAGAAAACCCTGACTGCATCCCTCCTCGCCCTCGCCGTCGGCAACGCTTTTGCCGCGGGCAGCCCGGGTGTCGAACACAACACCCAGGCCTTCCTCGAAGCCCTCGCCGCCGGTGGTGGCAAACCGCTTGAACAACTGAGCCCGAAAGACGCCCGTGCGGTGCTGACCGGTGCCCAGGCGTCGGTGAAGGTTGACTTGTCCGGCGTGGAAGTCAGCGACAAGGCAATCAAGGTTGACGGTCAGACGATCAACCTCAAAGTGGTGCGCCCAGCCAAAGTCAAAGGCGAGTTGCCGGTGTTCATGTTCTTCCACGGTGGCGGCTGGGTACTGGGCGATTTCCCGACTCACCAACGCCTGATTCGTGACCTGGTGGTGGGTTCCGGCGCGGTCGCGGTGTACGTCGACTACACGCCGTCGCCTGAAGCGCATTACCCGACCGCGATCAACCAGGCCTACGCCGCGACCCGCTGGGTGGCCGAGCATGGCCAGGAGATCAACGTCGACGGCAAGCGCCTGGCCGTAGCCGGCAACAGCGTCGGCGGCAACATGGCGGCGGTCGTGGCCTTGATGGCCAAGGAACAAAAAGCCCCGGCCCTGCGTTTTCAACTGCTGATGTGGCCGGTGACCAACGCACAGTTCGATAGCGCGTCGTACCAGCAATTTGCCGACGGCCATTTCCTGACGAAAAACATGATGAAGTGGTTCTGGGACAACTACACCACCGACGCCGGCGAGCGCGCGCAGGTTCATGCCTCGCCGCTCAACGCCAGCACCGAACAGCTCAGAGGCTTGCCGGCCGCATTGGTGCAGACCGCCGAATTCGACGTGCTGCGTGACGAAGGCGAAGGTTATGCCCGCCACCTCGATGCGGCCGGCGTGCCGGTGACTTCGGTCCGCTACAACGGCATGATCCACGACTTCGGCCTGCTCAACCCGCTGAGCCAGATTCCTGAAGTGAAGGCGGCGGTGCGCCAGGCTGCGCTGGAGCTCAAGACTCATTTGAAGTGAGTCCATGCCCTTCACCAGTGTGTGGTGAAGGGCTTTTCTGTGGGAGCGAGCTTGCTCGCTCCCACAATAGGTTCCCTCACTACAAAAACGCTCTCCACCTGCGCGACCTCATTTCTACCGGAGCATCCCCATGTCCTTTCTCCTCGGTCACCTGCTCTCCCTGAGCACCCTGCTGCTGGCCATCGACGCCCTGCTCTGGCACCTCGCGCCATTCAAGCATCGCGTCAGCCGGGTCGGTGTGCGCCTGGCGCTGTTTGTGCTGTTCAGCGCGGTGATCATCAACGCCGGCGTCAGCCCGTTGCAGGCGCCATTGTTTGCCGATGACCGTGTGGTACAGCTCGGGGCTACGGCGCTGGGAATTCTCTGGTGGCTGTACGCCGCGCGGGTGCTCACTGAAGTGATCGGCCTGATCCTGATGCGGCGCATCGGCCACAGCGGCCGGCTGTTGCAGGATGTCATCGGCGCACTGGTGTTCCTGATTGCCATCGTCGCTGCCGCCGGCTACGTGCTGGAACTGCCGGTGAAAGGTTTGCTGGCGACCTCCGGCGTCGTCGCCATCGTGGTCGGCCTGGCATTGCAGAGCACTTTGAGCGACGTGTTCTCCGGCATCGTGCTCAACACCACCAAGCCGTATCAGGTCGATGACTGGGTTGCCATCGACGGTGTTGAAGGCAAGGTGCTGGACATCGACTGGCGTGCCACCCACCTGCTGACCAGCGCCGGCAGCACCGCAGTGGTGCCAAACTCGGTGGCGGCCAAGGCGAAGATCGTCAACCTCAGCCGCCCGACCAACATGCATGGCGTGTCGATCAGCATTCAGGTGCCCAACCACATCCGCCCGCGTCGGGTGCTTGATGCGCTGGATCGCACCCTTCAGGGCAGCAGCAGTCTGCTGCTCAATCCGCCGCCGAAAGCCGTGCTCAAGGAAGCCGGCGAAACCATGTCCGAGTACGTAGCCAGCGGCTTCATCGCCGAGCTGGGTAAAAAGGGTGAAGTGCGCAATCAACTGTTCGACCTGGCCCATCGGCACCTCGAAGCGGCAGGCATTTCCCGGCAGCCCGATGGCGTGATCGAGCCGTCGACCCGCGCACGGGCCTTGCTCGATGAAGTGAAAATCTTCCGCTCTCTTAGCGCCGAGGAACGGGATCGCCTGGCCCAGAACATGGTGGCGCAGCAATACGCGGCCGGTGAGGTGGTGCTGGATCTGGAGGAAGTGCCGGACAGTTTGTTCGTCATCGCCACCGGCGTGGTCAGCGCCACTGTCCCCGACGGCAACACGCAGATCGAAGCCGGCCGCATGGGGCCGAGTGAAGTGATGGGCGAACAGAGCATCCTCGCCGACACCCCGTCCCAGGCACGGTTCACCGCCATGACCTCAAGCATCATTTACCGCCTCGACAAATCCCTGACCCGCAACTGCATGGAGCAACGACGCGAAGTCGACCGGGCGTTGAACAAGCTGCAAGCGGTGCGGCAGCAGAACAGCCGGATGGCGTTGATGGCCAAACCGGTGGCGGTCAGGAAAGGTGGGTTTTTGGGGTGGCTGCAGAACCGCTAAGCAACTGTGAACACAAAACACTGTGGGAGCGAGCTTGCTCGCGATAGCTTTCTGTCAGTCAACATATGTGTCGACTGATACGCCGCCATCGCGAGCAAGCTCGCTCCCACAGGTTAGGTGGCCAACTGACAGGTCTTACTTGGCCGTGAATTTCGTGTAGCTGTTGATCAGGTTGCGATAGTTCGGCAGGCGTTCCGACAGCAGGTTGGCCAGGCCTTCCATATCGTTGCGCCAGTCGCCTTGCAGCTCGCAGGCCACGGAGAACCAGTTCAGCAGTTGTGCACCGGCAGCCGACATGCGTGCCCAGGCCGCTTGTTGCACAGTGGTGTTGAAGGTGCCCGATGCGTCGGTCACCACAAACACCTCAAAGCCCTCGGCAATGGCCGACAGGGTCGGGAACGCCACGCAGACGTCGGTCACCACACCGGCGATGATCAGTTGCTTGCGACCGGTGGCCTTGATCGCCTTGACGAAGTCTTCGTTGTCCCAGGCGTTGATCTGGCCCGGGCGTGCAATGAACGGCGCATCGGGGAACTGCGCCTTGAGCTCCGGCACGATCGGGCCGTTCGGACCGCTGTCGAAACTGGTGGTGAGGATGGTCGGCAGTTTGAAGAACTTGGCGATGTCGCCCAGCGCCAGCACGTTGTTCTTGAACTCGTTGGGGGTGAAATCCTGCACCAGCGAGATCAGACCGGTCTGGTGGTCGACCAGCAATACCACGGCATCGTCTTTGTTCAGGCGCTTGTAAGGTACGTTGCTCATCGGAAACTCCTTGATGGATGGTTGTTGCAGTCTGCGCCGACCTGTTGGGCCGGCGCTTTTTTGAATTCGTCAGAAGGCAAAACACGAGCAGCCAAAGGCGCCCCAGAAACCGGCGAAATCGCTGACCGGCGCGTTCGACAGGCGCGCCCGTTCATGGCTGTGGGAATGCACCGCGCACGGCCCGCTGCAATGGTGAACCTGGGCCTGCATCGGCGACGTCGGGCGCCAGTGGCCCGGCACCTTCACCACCGGCGACCAGTCGGGCAGCACCGGCACACTGGCCGGCCCGAGCTTCTCGAAGTCACCGGCGCCGTACACCACTTTGCCGCCGACCACGGTCAACACCGACTCGATCCACTTGATCGCCTCTTCATCGACACTGAAGAAGTCCGCGCTGAGGGCCGCGACGTCGGCCAATTGCCCGACCTTGATCTGGCCTTTCTTGCCTTGCTCCGACGAGAACCAGGCGCTGCCGTGGGTGAACAGTTCCAGCGCAGTCAGGCGCGACAAGCCTTCGGCATGCAACTCCATGCCGCCGACGGTGCGGCCACTGACCATCCAGTACAGCGAAGTCCATGGGTTGTAGCTCGACACCCGTGTCGCGTCGGTACCGGCGCCCACCGGTACGCCCTCGGCCAGCATGCGTTTGATTGGAGGCGTGGCTTCGGCCGCTTTCGCGCCGTAACGCTCGACGAAATACTCACCCTGGAACGCCATGCGATCCTGAATCGCAATGCCGCCCCCCAGCGCCCTCACCCGTTCGATGTTCTGCGGGGTGATGGTTTCGGCGTGATCGAAAAACCACGGCAAGCCGTTGAACGGGATGTCGCGATTGACCTTCTCGAACACGTCGAGCATGCGGCTGATGGATTCGTTGTAGGTGGCATGCAAACGGAACGGCCAGCGTTGCTCGACCAGGTGACGCACCACCGGCTCCAGCTCGGCTTCCATGGTTTGCGGCAGGTCCGGGCGCGGCTCGAGGAAGTCTTCGAAGTCCGCCGCCGAGAACACCAGCATTTCCCCGGCGCCGTTGTGCCGCAGGAAATCGTCGCCCTGGTGCAGCTTCACGCTGCCGGTCCAGTTCTTGAAGTCGGTCAACTCTTCCTTGGGCTTCTGGGTGAACAGGTTGTAGGCGATGCGCACGGTCAGTTGCTCATCCTTCGCCAACTGCTCGATCACCTGGTAATCGTCCGGGTAATTCTGGAAACCGCCGCCGGCATCGATGGCACTGGTCAGGCCCAGGCGATTGAGTTCGCGCATGAACTGACGGGTCGAGTTGACCTGATACTCCAGCGGCAGCTTCGGCCCCTTGGCCAGCGTCGAGTACAGAATCATCGCGTTGGGTCGCGCCACCAGCATGCCGGTCGGCTCGCCATTGGCGTCGCGCACGATCTCGCCACCCGGCGGGTTCGGCGTGTCGCGGGTGTAACCGGCGACGCGCAACGCGGCGCGGTTGAGCAAGGCGCGGTCGTACAGGTGCAACACGAACACCGGCGTGTCCGGCGCAGCCTGGTTGAGCTCCGCCAGGGTCGGCATGCGCTTCTCGGCGAACTGGAATTCGTTCCAGCCACCGACCACCCGCACCCACTGCGGCGTCGGCGTGCGGTCGGCCTGGTCCTTGAGCATGCGCAAGGCATCGGCCAGGGACGGCACGCCCTCCCAGCGCAGTTCGAGGTTGTAGTTCAAGCCGCCACGGATCAGGTGCAAGTGCGAGTCGTTGAGCCCGGGGATCACGCAACGACCCTTGAGGTCGATCACCTGGGTGTTCGAGCCACGCAGGGCCATGGCCTGGGCATCGCTGCCGACCACGACAAAACGCCCGTCGCTGATCGCTACAGCGCTGGCGAGCGGTTTTTCGCGGTCAACGGTATGGAATTGACCATTGAACAGAATCAGATCGGCGTTCATCACGGTTCCTCATGCAATTTGGTGGGAGACAGCCAGGGCGCGAACAGGCGCGTCGCCATGGGCATGAACAGGTAAACCACCGAGAGCACGATGGTCAGAGTGATCAGGAACGTGGCAACCACGTAGTTGGAAAGAAATGCGTTGAGCTGTAGCAGCGGCCCCCAGATCAGCGGCACCAGCAACGTGTGCGGCAGGATCACCAGCAGCGTCACCACGGCCTGCTTCCAGCGCGGTGGTGGCGTACCGGCTTCGGCCTGGGGCGAGAACCAGAACTCGTTGACCGGATTGACCTCGGTCTGGTCGCCATCGGCCAGCATCGGCGCGGCTTGGTCGACCAGTTCCTGGCGTTGCGGTGAATCGAGCCAGTTCTGCATCGCCTCGGTCGAGCAAAAGCGCAGCACGCAAGTGTAGGTGTCGAGGCCGGCATTCTTGCCGCGCACCACATCCACGCCCAAATGCCCGACATTCTGCGCGGCCACCTTGACGATGTTGCGCAGCCAGGCTTCATAAGGCACTTCAAAACCGGCCTTGACCCGGTGTTTGACGATCAGGGTCACCACCTCATCAGGCCCGGGACTGGCCGGCTCACGGCGATTGAGTTCAGACATAACGCAAGGCTCCGGTGAAACGGACATTGAGCGCCAGCCGTCCCGGCCCGGCGATGAAAATACTGGTGAAGACAATCAGCAGCAGCCAGCCGAACTGGCCTTCGAAGAGGGTCCACTCTGGATGCACGATCAACATCGACACCCACAGCACAAACAGAATAGGCAAACACGCCAGACGCGCCAGCAACCCGGCGACGATCAGCAGCGGGCACACGACCTCGGCGAAAATCGCCAGCACCAGCGTCAGGTTCGCGCCCAGATGGAAAGGGTCTTCGATGTTCTGCAACTCGGCACTGTAGTGCAGCAGCTTGGGCAAGCCGTGCACCCACAACAGGAACAACCCGCCGCTGACCCGCAGAAACAGCAGCCCCCAGTCTTGCGCCAGATCATCACGTCGCGAAGTGTCCATGGCCTACCCGCACAAATGAAAAACCACCGGCGTCGATGCGCCGGGACTGGATTTGATAGTGCCGGGACGGGGGAAGGAAAAATTGAATGTACGTGCTCTGTTTGCGGGAAGACCGAGATCGACCAAACGACATAGAACCCTGTGGGAGCGAGCTTGCTCGCGATGGCGGCATCACATTCAGCATGGATGTTGACTGACCCACCGCAATCGCGAGCAAGCTCGCTCCCACAGGTTTATTTGTTGTTGCTTCTACCGGGTTATTCCTGCGGGTCGAGATTATCCAGCGCCCGGTTCACCGCCAGTTCGCCCAACATGATGATTTGCGCAATCCCCAGCAGCGCGTTGCGATGAGGGCTTTGCAGAAATCCCGCAAGGTCACTGGCCATGATGCTGGCCGAGGCCAGGGATTCGCAGGCGTGGGCCAACAGGGTTTCGGTATTGATGTCGGGGGCGATGACAAACATCGTGCTGGGTTTGTGCGATGGAACCGGATCTTTTGGGGGATTGGGACTGGGTTTGCACATGGTCAAGCTCCTTGATCAATGGAGCCGCTACACGTCGCTGCTAAACGAATCGGGTGGCGGCTGTACGCGGGTTAGCAGACCAGGGATCAAGGAACCCGGCGCACCGAAGTGCCCCACGCACAGCCACCAAATTGCAGACCGAAATGATCTTGAGGTGACACTGGCGAGCCTTGAAATTTACCGAGCTGCTAAACCCGATCGCTGAATGGACAGCGATGCGGTGAACGTTAGAGATCAGGGGCAAGACTCACAAGCCGGCGGATTCTGGCGTAGTTGTAGGCAACGACGCAAGGCGGTGTGGCTTTCAGGAAACAAGGCTGACGGCTTTTAAACAGGGCTGTCAGAACACTGCATATCCCCTGTGGGATTGGGGACATCTGCAAAAATCAGGTCGGCTGGCAGGCCGCCTTCGCGAGCAAGCTCGCTCCCACAGAAGAGCAAAGGCAGAGCGGTGTACACAAATGCTCTTCACCACTCATCAGGCCGAGCGTTAGCTCGCCTGCAGCTTTTGATCTTGATCCACCCGCCCCCTCGGAAGGCTGAGCGGAGGTGTTCATCCGGGGATGGGCGCGCAGCGCCGTTCGACGCAGTCGAACTCATTGCATGTAGGTCGAAGCGAAGCCGACCGGAGGGCAATGCCCCCGGATGAATACCGGAGCGAAGGAACCCCGAGCCTCAGCGAGGGGCCGTACGTTCGGGGCGAGACCTTTGGTTCCTTTGGGGCGTTTGCCAAAGGGACTCGCCGTAAGGGCGAAACCATAAGCCGCCGTTACCGAAGCAACGGATATGTACTCAGTCAGGAAGGAATATCCAAAGCCAAAGACATGAACTGACCGATCCGCGACCGCAACCACCGCTCCGCCGGATCATTGTCATGCACCCCGCTCCAGGCCATCGACAACTGCGCCGCCTCAATCTCGAACGGCGGATCCTCGGCCCGCAAGCCACACCCCTCGACCAACGCACACGCTGCATAATCCGGCACGGTAGCAATCATCTCGGTCCCGGCGAGCAACGCCCGCAACCCACTGAACTGCGGCACCCCCAGCACCACACGACGACTACGCCCGACCTTCGCCAGATCCAGATCGATATTGCCGCTCAAGTCCCCCGAGAACGACACCATCGCATGGGGCCGCTCACAGTACTCGTCCAGGGTCAGCGTCCCCGGCCGGGTGTCGCCGCGCAGCACCTTGCAGGGAATATCGCGCAGCTTCTTGCGCTTGGCATTGGCCGGCAGATCCGTGGTGTAGCTCACGCCCACCGAGATTTCCCCCGACGCCAGTAGCGCCGGCATCAACAGGTAATTGGCCCGCCGCACAACCACGACGATGCCCGGTGCTTCCTCTTGCAGTTGGCGCAACAACGGTGGAAACAAACCGAACTCGGCATCGTCCGACAGCCCGATGCGGAACACATCGCAACTGGTCGCCGGATCGAACTCCTTGGCTCGGCTGACCGCGCCGGAAATGGTGTCCATCGCCGGTTGCAGCTCCTTGAGAATCGCCAGCGCCCGCGCTGTCGGTTCCATGCCGCGACCGTTGCGCAACAGCAACGGGTCGTCGAACAGATCGCGCAAACGCCCCAGCGCGGCGCTCACCGCCGGCTGCCCCATGAACAGTTTCTCGGCGACGCGGGTCAGGTTCTTTTCGAACATCAGGGCTTCGAAAATCACCAGCAGGTTCATGTCGACGCGACGCAGATCGTTACGGTTCATAGGCACGGGTTCCTTGTATGTTCGGCCAGGCGCGAGTGCTGTGGACTTTACTCGATCAACGGCACGTTCGCCGCTCGTTTGTACGGCCCGTATTCCACCGGCACCCACTCGAAATGCTTGCCTTGGGCGGTGATATGACCGATGCCGGGGAACGGCAAGTGCGCAGCCGTCACCCAGGTCTTGCTGGCGGCAGCGGCACCGAACACCTGGTTGCGACTGTTGATCGCTTGCTGGCTGTTGACGTCGAAACCGATCGATACCTCAGGGTGCAGGAACTGCACAGCGAGGTTGTGCACCAGGTCGCCCATGAACAGAATGCTTTGCCCTTGAGACGTGAAACGGTACGTGGTGCTGCCCGGCGTGTGCCCGGCTTCCAGTTGCGCCTCGACCACGCCCGGCAGCGGTGACTGGCCGGGGGTGAAGGTCTTGAATCGGCCGGCGGCAACGTAGGGTGCGGTGGAATCCTGGGCGATTTTGAAGTAGCCCTTGGCCGCTTCCGGTGCCTTGGCCAACGCCTGCGGGTCGAGCCAGTAGTCGGCTTCGGCCTTGGCCGCGTACACCGTGGCATTGGCGAACACCGGTTGCTGCTGACCGTCCACCAGACCGCAGACGTGATCCAGGTGCAGGTGGGTGATCAGGATGGCGTCCACCTGCTCAGGTTTGTAGCCGGCCGCTTGCAGGTTGGCCGGGAGCTGGCCGGCGGTAGGACCGATGCACTGCCCTGCCCCGGTGTCGATCAGGACAAGCTGTTTACCGGTGTTGACCAGAAAGGCGTTGAAGGCGGTCTGCACGCCCGGGGTTTCAATCGAACGACGGGCCAACAGCGCGCGGATCTGGCTCTGGCTCATGCCTTGCAGCAGCTTGGGCGACAGGTCGTTATAACCGTCGAACAGCGCCGTCACTTCGTAATCCCCCAGCGCCAGCCGGAAGTAACCGGGTACTTGCGTGCCCACCTGCGCGGGCGCCTGGGCCTGCGCGCTGGCGGATATCAGAACCAGGCCGATGGCGCCCAGCGTTCCCTGCAATGTCCGTTTCATCTGTTTACCTTTTCCGGCCAAGCGGCGGTCCGTTATAGCCCGCTCCATTGTGCGCATCTTGTGCCAATCGCCATTGTTGGCACTTGCAACGATGTGCTGTGTTCACACCCTCAGGCATGGAATTAACAACGTTTAACTCGTCAGCCACCGCGGGCGCCTCCAACAATGAAGCCCTCAGCGCAGAACTGTTTTTCCAGAGTAACGGTGCTGATCGCTCAAACCGGGCGCCAGTGCTTTTCCTCCCCCGACCGGACAATGGCCATGGCTTTCCCACAGCACACCACCGCCCGCGCACCTGTCAGCGAACCTCGCAAGACCAACACCGGCGGTCTCAGCCCGCAGCGCGAAAAGCTGGTTAAACAATTGATCCTCGAACGCCTGGGTGACAGCCTGGAAGTCACTGAACTGGCACAGGCTTGCGCCCTCTCGCGCAGCCACTTCTCCCGCGCCTTCAAGTGCAGCACCGGCCACTCGCCGCAGGACTGGATTCGCCAGCAGCGCGTAACCCTGGCCAAGCAATTGATCCAGTACACCGACATGAGCCTTACGCAGATCAGTCTCGAATGCGGCTTCTGCGATCAGGCGCATTTCTGCCACATCTTCACCCGCAGCGAAGGCATCAACCCGTTTGCCTGGCGCTGTCAGGTGGTGCATGGCCTTAAAAGCAAAAGATCGCAGCCTTCGCCAGCGCCTACGGGCATGCACGCAACCGTGTAGGAGCTGGCGAAGCCTGCGATCTTTTGATCCGGCTTTTTAACCTTTCAAGAACGCCAACAGGTCAGCGTTGAGTTGATCCTTGTGGGTGTCCGTCAAACCGTGAGGGGCGCCCGGGTAAATCTTCAGGGTGGAGCCCTTCACCAGCTTGGCGGAAGAGACGCCGGCCGCTTCGTACGGCACCACCTGATCCGCGTCGCCATGCACCACCAGGGTCGGCACGTCGAACTTCTTCAGGTCTTCGGTGAAGTCGGTTTCCGAGAACGCCTTGATGCAGTCATAGGCGTTCTTGTGGCCGGCCATCATGCCCTGCATCCAGAACCAGTCGATCATGCCCTGGGACGGTTTCGCGTCAGGTTTGTTGAAGCCGAAGAACGGGCCGCTGGCGAGGTCGATGTACAGTTGCGAGCGGTCGACCAGCGAGGCCTGGCGGATGCCGTCGAACACGTCCAGCGGCAGGCCGCCGGGGTTGGCTTCGGTCTTGAGCATCAGCGGCGGTACGGCGGAAATCAGCCCGGCCTTGGCCACGCGGCCGGTGCCGTGGCGACCGATGTAACGCGCCACCTCGCCACCGCCGGTGGAGAAGCCGAACAGCACGGCATTTTGCAGATCGAGCAGCTCGATCAACTGCGCCAGGTCGTCGGCGTAATGGTCCATGTCATTGCCCGACCACGGCTGGCTGGAACGCCCATGACCGCGACGGTCGTGGGCGATGACCCGATAGCCCTTGGAGGCCAGGAAGATCATCTGCGATTCCCAGCTGTCGGCGTTCAGCGGCCAGCCGTGACTGAAGACAATCGGCTGACCGGTGCCCCAGTCCTTGTAGTAAATCTCGACGCCGTCGCGGGTAGTAAAGGTGCTCATGGGTGATGCCTCCTTAACGAGGGTTGGGGTAAATCAAACCGGTAATGGGTTCATGCGATCCGCCAGGCGCGCCACACGCTCGCCCAGGTGCGCGGCAGTGCAGCGATCCTCGGGCGGCGGGGCATGGTCGGGGGATTGTTCGACATTCGACTGGGCCATGGCGCCCAGTGAGCTGCCCAGGCGATTGAGTTGGCCGTTGAACGCGCCGGTGCTGGAACGTGCCGGCAGCAGGTCGAGGCCGACCCAGATCATCGAGTGCTGGGCGGCGAACACCGCCATCTGCAGCAAGGTGTTGAGTTTGTCGCCGCACAGGCAGCCGGAATTGGTGAAGCCCGCCGCGAGTTTGTCGCGCCAGGGCTGGGCCAGGTAGAACGCCGCCGTGGCCTCCATGAATGCCTTGAAGGCCGCCGAGGCACTGCCCATGTAGGTCGGCGCGCCGAAGATGATGGCGTCGGCGTGGTGCAGCCGCTCCCAGTGTTCGTCCACTTCCTCGACCGGAATCAACTGGCAGGTGCTGCCCAGGTGCCGTTCCACGCCCGCGCCCACGGCTTCGGCCATGACCCGGGTGTGCCCGTAGCCACTGTGATAGACCACCACCACGTTGCTCATTGCTCTGTCCTTGCGATGGGTTGAATCCCTTTGTAGGAGCGAGCTTGCTCGCTCCTACAGGCAGAGAGTTTTGGCGCAGACCGGACTCAGGACGAGTTAAACGTTGTTAATTTTCCTTGGTGCGCAAAAAGCCCCGGCAAGTCCTGTCCATCTGTCGCGCCCAATGTTTTCGGGACCGACAGCCACTGGCCGATACGCTAGAGTCAATGCCTGCCCCACCAGCCACCCGGGCGGCGCATTGCGCTGAGTAAAAAACCTGAGGAATATGCTCGGAAACCGCGAACCAGACGGATGCAGCAGGAGCGACCCGTTGACCCTTTCCCTCGAACAGGCTGTGCATTTCGGCCCCTACCGGGTCTACCCCGGACAACGCCTGGTGATGGAGGCCGACCAGCCCTTGCGCCTGAGCCGGCGCGCCATGGATATCCTGTTGATCCTGCTGGAACACGCCGGCAACGTGGTCAGCAAGCAACAATTGATCGCCCGGGTCTGGCCCAACAGCGTGGTCGAAGACATCAACCTGCGGGTGCACATGGCCGCGTTGCGCAAGGCGCTCGGTGACGGTCAGGCCGGCCAGCGCTACATCGTCACCGTGGCCCAGCGCGGGTACAGCTTCGTCGCACCGCACTCACTGGAACAGGCCGGGCAACCGCCGGCGCCCGCCGCCTCCGCGCCGAGCCGGCATAACCTGCCGGTACGCCGCACGCGCATGATCGGTCGACAGACCCTGGTCGACAACCTGATGGAGCAACTGCCCCTCCAGCGCTTCATCACCCTCATCGGCCCCGGCGGCATCGGCAAGACCACCGTGGCCCTGCGGGTCGCCGAACAAATGATCGGTCGTTACCGGGACGGCATTCGTCTGCTGGACCTGGCCCCGATCAACTGCCCGCTGATGATCAACGGTCATCTGGCGACGTTGCTCGAACTGGCCCTGCACGACGACGCCCCCCTGAGCGGGCTTGCGGACTCTCTGCGCGACCGGCACATGCTGCTGGTCATCGACAACTGCGAACACCTGGTCGACGCCATTGCCCTGCTCTGCGAAAACATTCTGCGCAGTGCGCCTCACGTGCACATCCTCGCCACCAGCCGCGAGAGCCTGCGGGCCGAAGGGGAATTCGTCCAGCGCCTGGAGTCACTCGACTGCCCGCCGCCCATCGCCGTCCTCGACCGCGCCCAGGCCATGACCTTTTCCGCCCTGCAACTGTTTGTCGAGCGGGCCATGGCCAGTCACGACAGCTTTGAACTGACTGATGATGAACTGCCGCTGCTGATAGACATTTGCCATCGACTGGACGGCATTCCGCTGGCTATCGAACTGGCGGCGGCGCAGGTGGGCGCCTTTGGCCTGCAAGGCTTGCTGGAGCAGTTGCAAAGCAGTTTCCGGGTGCTGACCCAGCCCTGCCAGACGCCCCTGGCCCGCCATCAGACCCTGCGCGCAACGTTGGACTGGAGCTTCGAACTGCTCAACCCCTGCGAAAAGACCTGCCTGAGCCGCCTGAGTGTGTTTCGCGGTGGCTTCACCCTGGAGTCGGCAGCAGCGGTGATTGTCGGTGAACACATCGAACCCCGCGAGGTGTTCGGTTCAATCACGCAATTGGTCGCCAAATCGTTGTTGAACGTGGAAGTGGGCGACGAAGACGTGTACTACCGTTTGCTCGATACCACCCGCCACTACGCCCTGGAAAAGCTCGCGCAAACCACCGACCTGCCCGGCACGCGGGAACGGCATGCCGAGCGCTGCCTGGCGCTGATGCAACAGGCGCAAAGCGACTGGGAGAATACCCCGACCAGCCTGTGGCTCGAACGCTATGGCCGGGCCCTGGAGGATATCCGCGCGGCTCTCGACTGGGGTTTGCACGCGCAAGGGCCACGGGCACTGGCAATACGCCTGACCGCGCTTTCCACACCGTTGTGGCAGGAACTGTCATTGTTCAAGGAACATGGCGGTTATGTGCGCAAGGCGCTGGCCTTGCTCGATAAGTCCCCCGAACCTTGCCCGCGCTTGAAGATGGCCCTCAAGCTGGCCCTGGGCAGCACCTGTTACCACGCTCAGGGAGGCACCGCCGAAACCGTTGGAGCCTTTGTCAGCGCCAGAGCCCTGGCCCGGCAACTCAACGATGTGACCGGTCAGCTGCGGGCTATTTCCGGGCACCTGGCAGTCAATCTCAGCTGTGGTCATTACCAGATGGCCCTGGAGCAGAGCCGGCAATTCGATCAGCTTGGGCTGCATGACGACGCCCTGACGTCCCTGAGCATGCATCGATTGCGGGTGCTGGCCCTGCACTTCTCCGGTGACCAGCATCAGGCTCGGGAGCATGCCGAACAAGTGCTGCAATGCATGGCCCACAGCGGTCATCTCAACCGTTTCACCCATGGTTTCGGCGTGCATTACGACCAGAGCGTCGCGGCGCTGACCCTGCACGCGCGCATCCTCTGGCTGCAAGGCCAACCGGAACAGGCCTGGCGTACAGCCCGGCAGGCGCTGGACATCGCATTGCAGATCAACCACGGCACGTCGATCTGCTACACCCTGGCGCTGTCCGGCTGCCTGATCGCTTACTACAACGGCGACACCCGCAGCGCCCGCGAACTCCTGCGCCTGCTGCTGGAACAGGCACAGAAACACTCGGCTCTACTGTTCTATAACTGGGCGCAACACTACGCGCAGGTGATCAGCGGCACCGATGTTCGGCCAACCGACCGCCAACGTGTCGGTTTGATCAAAGACATCATGGTCACGCTGGATTCGACCTGTGTCGATGATGCCTTGCTCGAACGCGCGCAAAACGGTGCGTCGGGCTGGAGCACGGCAGAGATTCTGCGGGCCATGGCCAAGACGTTGCTGGCAACAGATTGTCCGGTCAAGGCCGTGACGGCCGAAACGGTGCTGCTCAAGGCACTCAACGTGGCAAAGGCCCAGGGCGCCCTGGCCTGGGAGCTGCGCAGCGCCACCTCACTGGCGCAACTGTGGCAGCATCAGGGCCGCCACCAACAGGCGCATCAATTGCTGGCACCGATCTACCAGCGCTTCACCGAAGGTTTTGCCACGCCAGACCTGATGACAGTCCGCCGGCTACTCGACGAGTTGCAATGCCACCTGCCGGCCTGAAGTCCAGCGTGTCTGACTGATGTAGCCGGCATAACGCATTTCAAGTGCGCGCAAATTACCGCTGAGTTCGAGTTTCTCCAGCGCGTAGATGCGGGTGGTGTTGAGGAAGCGGTAACGGGTCACTCCACCCCCCTGCTCCTGGGACAGCAGTGATTTGAATGCCAGGCTTTCCAGCACCTTGATCAGGTCGGCGGCGGGCAGCCTGTCACCGCTGATCACGCCAATAGCTGCGTCCTGGGTAAACGCCATTTTGAATACCGCCAGGCGCTGCAACACGGTTTGTTCCACTGCAGTCAACCGTTCATAGCTCCAGTCCAGCGCGGCTTTGAGGGTCTGATGTCGGGGAACGGCCGTGCGGCGGCCCTGGGACAGCAACTGAAAACAGTTATCGAGTTGCGCTTGCAACCCCACCAGCGCCAACGCATCGATTTGCGCCGCCGCCAGTTCAATCGCCAGCGGCAGGCCGTCGAGGCGTCGGCAGATTTCCCGTACGGTCCTGAGGTCTTGTTCGCGCAGGGTGAACCCGTGCTGACGAGCCCGGGCACGGCTGACGAACAATTGCACCGCCGAATAGCCCATGACCTCGGCGACACTGCGCAGCGCTGATGCCGACGGCACCGCCAGCGGTGGCAGATGCAATACGGTTTCGCCCGCCGCCTTGAGCGGCTCGCGGCTGGTGGCGAGGATCGACAGTCGGGGCATCGACTGCAGCAGTGTCTCGATCAAGGTCTGGCAGCGTTCGAGCAGGTGCTCGCAGTTGTCCAGGACCAACAAGGCATGCCGTTGCGACAGCGCCTCCAGCGTGGTGCCGACCTTCAGTTCAAGGGTTCGCGTGAGGTAATCGGTCACTTGCGCCGGGTCATCGATCGCCGCCAGGTCCACCAGCCACACGCCGTGCCGATAGTGCTGCAACAACAGTTCGGCCACGCGCAGGGCCACGGTGGTCTTGCCGATCCCGCAAGGCCCGACCAGGGTCATGAATCGCCGTACCGGCAACTGTCGCACCAGGCTGCCGACAACCGCATCGCGCCCGGTGATCGACGTGAGCCGAGCCGGCAAATTGTGCAGGGGCTTTTGTACGGTCTCGCTCGGGAACGATACGGGCTCTGGCGAGTGCAGCACCGGGGCGACAAAACTGTAGCCGCGCTGGGGAATGTTGACGATGTAGCACTGGCCGTTCTGCCCGTCGCCCAAGGCACGACGCAAGGCGGCAATGTGCACGCGCAGGTTGATCTCTTCGACCACGGAGCGCGGCCAGACCTGCGCAATCAACTCCTCCTTGCTGACCACCGAGCCCGCATGCTCGACCAGCACCTGCAACACATCAAGGGCACGGCCGCCCAGGGGCAGCGGTCGATCACCCTCCAGCACCAGTCGCTGACTGAGGTGGAAAGCGTAGGGCCCGAATTGCAGCACCGCTTCGCTGTTTATATCTCTGAGGCTGTTCATGGGCTGTCACCCGCTGGAAATCTGGCTTCCATCCAGGCTCCGCAGCTTCCTTGCAATGAGTTCAGCGATATCTTGGCAGGCCTCGGTGACGGTACAACTGCCACAGGGGGAGCGTCACGGCCATTGCGGTGCGCATAACGGACATGCGCGCGCTAGCTGAACTGCTCGCG
The DNA here is from genome assembly GCF_056405655.1 of Pseudomonas sp. P1_F7. NCBI lineage: Bacteria > Pseudomonadati > Pseudomonadota > Gammaproteobacteria > Pseudomonadales > Pseudomonadaceae > Pseudomonas > Pseudomonas sp. P1_F7. The sequence goes on along the minus strand of NZ_JBFUBR010000031.1, from coordinate 10,063 downwards.
GTATTGAGTCGGGGTCAGGCCAAGTTTTTCACTGAACAAAAAACGCATGTGCCGCACGCTGCCGAAGCCACTTTTGAACGCCACGGTCTTGAGCGGCAACTCGGTGGTTTCCAGCAGGTTCCTGGCACAATCGATGCGTGCACTTTGCAGAAACTCCATCGGCGTCATGTTCACTTCCCGGGCGAACACCCTGGCGAAATGCCGCGGGCTCATGTTGGCCAGACCGGCCATGCACTCGATACTGTAAGTTTCATCGAGATGTTCAAGCACATGGTTCTGCACGCGGGTAATCGCCGTTTCGTGGGGGGCCACCGCTGCCATCAACGGGCTGAACTGTGCCTGTCCGCCCTGGCGCTTCATGACCACCAGCAACACCTTGGCCACGTCCTGGGCCACTTTCTTGCCGTGGTCCCGCGCCACCACCGACAACGCCAGGTCGATCCCGGCTGTCACGCCTCCCGAGGTAATCAGGTTGCGGTCCTGAACAAAGATCTGATCGGTCTCGACAGTCGCCTTCGGAAAGCCCTTGATCAGCCGCTCGGTGTAGTGCCAATGGGTGGTGACGCGATAGCCGTCGAGCAAACCCGCATGCCCCAACACGAACGCCCCGGTGCAGATCGAGCCATAACCGGCGGACCGGCTGACGTTGTGCCTGAGCCAGTCGAGCAACCGCGGATGCTTTTCGTTGTAGGCACCGGGACCACCGGGCACCAGCAGCAAATCAAAACCTTCGCAAGCCTGATCGATGTGCCGGTCGGCGTGCACGCTCACCCCGTTGGACGCCCGCAGTGCGCCAGGCTCGGTGCCGATGGTCGACAGCACATAGTGATCGTCGGGTTTCAGATAACGATTGGCGATGGAAAACACTTCCATGGGCCCGGCCATGTCGAGCAGGAGAAAGTCGGGAAACAGCACCATTGCCACGGTTTTCATGGGTTGGAATTCACTGGGATCAAATAAGGTCGGTCTGTCGAGCACTGGCCCTTTGTGGGAGCGAGCTTGCTCGCGATGGCAGTATCACATTCAACAGATGAGGTGACTGGAAAATTGCTATCGCGAGCAAGCTCGCTCCCACAGGGTTCGGTGCTGTGCATTATGGCCAAGTACGACGCAAAGGTCGGAAAAGAATAGCTGATTCGTACTCGCAAACTGTCAACCTGACAGAGACTGTATTTCAATTTCCACCTACTTATTGCATCAACCAGTAAACATTAACCTTCTCCTCACTCGGACGAATTCACGTCCCCACAGGAGATTTCATCATGCTGACTCTTCGCAAAGCCTCGGATCGTGGCCTGGCCAATCACGGCTGGTTGAAGTCGTTCCATACCTTTTCCTTCGCCAGCTATCGCAACCCGAAAGAGCAGGGTTTTTCCGACCTGTTGGTGATCAACGACGACCGCGTCGCCGCCGGTAAAGGCTTCGGCCAGCACCCGCACCGCGACATGGAGATTTTCTCCTACGTGCTTGAAGGTGCCCTGGAGCACAAGGACACCCTGGGCACCGGTTCGGTGATCCGCCCCGGCGACGTGCAATTGATGAGCGCAGGCAGCGGCGTGGCCCACAGTGAGTTCAACCACTCCAGCACCCGGCCGGTGCACTTTCTGCAAATATGGATCGTGCCCGACGTCAGCGGCGCCAAACCGCGTTATCAGCAAGAGCACTTCAGCACCCAGAAGAAACGCGGGCGCCTGCAACTGATCATCTCGCCGGACGGCGCCAAGGGTTCGCTGAAGGTGCGTCAGGATGCACGGGTGTATGCCGGCCTGATCGACGGCAAGGAAAGCGCCACCCTGGAACTCGCCGCCAACCGCTACGCCTATGTACACGTAGCCCGGGGCAGCGTCGAACTCAACGGAGTGTTGTTGCAGGAAGGCGACGGTGTGCGGGTCCGCGAAGAACAGGCGCTGACCTTGAGCAACGGCGTGGACGCTGAAGTATTGGTCTTCGACCTGCGCCCACAGGAACTGCCGGAAATGCCATAATCCACCCCCTGTGGGAGCGAGCTTGCTCGCGATTGCGGAGTGCCAGACGACATCATTGTTGAATGACATGACGCCATCGCGAGCAAGCTCGCTCCCACAGGATTTGTGCCACCTGGAATTACTCGCCGGTCCCGGCAAACCCCACGACAATCTCATCAATCACCGCCCGGACCCTGGCCGTATGACGCAGGTCCGCGTGGGTCACCAGCCAGATGTCATAGGGCATCGGCCGCGAGCGCTCCGGCCACAACCTGACCAGCCCCTCCTTTTCCCCGATGTACACCGGAATTTCCCCGACCCCGATCCCCGCCGCAATCGAGCGACGCACCAGCAGGCTGGAACTGAGACTTGCGACAATCCGCCCGCGCGCCACCGGTTCCGAGACCAGCGTCATGTCTTTGTTGCCCTGCAAGTACGGCTGATACACCACCAGGTCATGCCCGGCGAACGCCGAGCCCGGTTCCGGCACGCCGTGGGTATCGACATAGGCTTGCGAGGCAAACAACCCCACCGGCCAACGCGCGATGCGCCGGGCGATCAGGTCCGGGTTGTCCGGTCGGGTATTGCGCACGGCGATGTCCGCCTCGCGTTTGGTCAGACTGAGAATCTGCGTGGTGGCATCCAGTTGCACCCGTACATCCGGATGCTGCTGATGCAAACGGGCAATCGCCGGGATCAGGAAATCAATCGCCAGGGAATCGGTGGTACTGACTCGAACCGTGCCGGTCAAGCGATCGTCCAGGCCCTGGATCTGACGCTCCAGCTCCAGGGCCGAATGCTCCATTTTCTCCACGGCCTTGAGTGCCGCTTCGCCAACAGCCGTTAGCGCATAACCTTCGGAAGTTCGCAGGAACAAGGTCGCACTCAATGACTTTTCCAGCGCCGTGATACGCCGGCCAACCGTGGCCTGGTCGACCCCCAACACCCGCGCCGCCCCGCGCAACGTGGATTCACGGCAAACCGCGAGAAATACCCGGGCGTCATCCCAATTCATAACGCGCTCCTGCTGATGCAATTACGCATCAGCATAGCGCGTAATCGCTGCATTAATGCGTCAAAAAACCTCGATATGCTGTAGGCCTGAGTGACCCTACAGGACAATGCACATGCACAGTTCATCGCCTCCCCTTACCCCGGCGCCCGGCGCGATCTGGCTGCCGATCTTCGCTGGCCTCTGCGCCAGCCTGGTCAGCATCGGCCTGGCGCGTTTCGCCTACACGCCGTTAATTCCCTCGCTGATCCAGGCCCACTGGTTTTCCGCCAGCGACGTGGTGTACCTCGGCGCCGCCAATCTGGTGGGTTACCTGATCGGTGCACTGATCGGCCATCCGCTGGCACGCCGGACCTCGAACAAGACCGCCCTGCGCCTGATGATGCTGACGGTGACCCTGGCGTTCTTTGCCTGTGGCTTTCCGTTGTCGGTGAGCTGGTTCTTCAGCTGGCGCCTGCTGTCGGGGATTGCCGGTGGCGCGATCATGGTGTTGGTGGCGGCCACCGTATTGCCCCAGGTTCCGGCGGCCCGCAAAGGCCTGGCCAGCGGCGCGATATTCCTGGGTATCGGCCTGGGTATCGCCGGATCGGGGACGATCGTGCCGCCGCTGCTGAACCTCGGCTTGCAGCAAACCTGGTTCGGCCTGGGCTTGCTGGCCCTGATCCTCACGGCTGCCAGCTGGTTTGGCTGGCCGACAACTGCGCACCCGGCTGCCGCAGCGCTGTCGAATGCATCGTCGCCGTCCCCCACCGACCCGAACGTTTACCTGCTGTTCGCCCAATACGCGCTCATGGCGGCCGGACTGGTACCGGCCATGGTGTTCCTGGTGGATTACGTCGCCCGCGGGCTCAATGCCGGGGCACATGTCGGCGCGCTGATCTGGGTGATGTATGGCCTGGGCGCGATTGTCGGGCCGGTGAGCTACGGCTTTCTGGCCGACCGGCTGGGCGCGAAAACGGGTATCCGCATCGTGCTGGTGCTGCAAGCGCTGGCGGTTGGCCTTTTATCGATCAGCAGTTCGTTCACGGCGCTGGCTTTACTGGCGGTGATCCTCGGCTCGTTCCCGCCAGGCATCGTGCCGCTGGCGTTGGCGCGGGTGCATGAGCTGATCCCCGGGCATCATCAGCAACAGGTTGCCTGGAGTCGCGCCACCGTGTCGTTCGCTACTTTCCAGGCGCTTTCGGGGTTCGCTTACTCGGCGCTGTTCAACGCCAGTGGCGGCCATCATGCCCTGATGTTCGTGATTGCCGCTGGAGCCATTGTTGTAGCGCTGCTGCTGGAACTCGGCAGTCGACTGGTCAGTTGTTCGAGCGAATCTTTAACACTCAATACAGGTATATGAAATGACACGCCCCCAGACCATGACCCTGATCGAAATCACCGAACCCGGTGGCCCTGAAGTCCTGCAACCGCGCCAGGTGCCTGTACCTGTTGCAGAGGCCGGCGAGATTCTGATCCGCGTACACGCCGCCGGGGTCAACCGCCCCGATGCGCTGCAACGGGCCGGCCAGTACCCGATGAAACCCGGCATGAACCCGAACCCGGGACTGGAAGTGGCCGGTGAAGTGGTGGCGATTGGCGCGGGTGTCAGCGAATTTGCGCCAGGCGACAAGGTCTGCGCCCTGACCAATGGCGGCGGGTATGCGCAATATTGCTTGGTCCCGGCCAGTCAGGCCCTGCCGATCCCCGAAGGCATGGACTGGGTGCAGGCGGCGGCCCTCCCGGAAACCTACTTCACAGTGTGGGCCAACCTGTTCGGCCTTGGCGGTGCCCGCCAGGGTCAGCGCGCCTTGATCCACGGCGGAACCAGCGGCATCGGCACCACCGCGTTGATGCTATGCCGCGAACTTGGCATCGAAGCGTTCGCCACCGCCGGCAGCGAAGAAAAATGCGCCGCGATCCGCGAATTGGGCGCCGACGCGATCAACTATCGCGAGCAGGACTTTGTGCAGGTCATCGCGGAAAAAACCGCGGGCCAGGGCGTCAATGTGATTCTCGACATCATGGGCGGCTCGTACCTCAACAACAATGTGGCCGCCCTGGCCATGGAAGGTCGCCTGGTGATGCTCGGTTTCCTCGGTGGCGCCCATGCCAGGGAAGCCGATTTGCTGGCGATCATGGCCAAACGCGCGGTCATCACCGGCTCCCTGTTGCGCTCGCGGACCCGGGAAGAAAAAGCCGCCATCGCCCGACAATTGCACGAGCACGTATGGCCGGTGCTGAGCGCCGGTCGCTGCCTGCCGATGATCGACCGGGTTTACCCGCTCACGGAGGCGGCGCAGGCCCATGCCCGGATGGAAGCGGGCGATCACATCGGCAAGATTGTTCTGCGGGTGGATAGTTGATGGCTCAGGGCTCGCAGGATGCCTGAAGGGTAGCGACTTCTGCGCCCCGCTCCCCCTGATAACGGGCCCGATAGCGCCCGGGGCTTTCCCCGGTCCACTTCTTGAACGCACGATGGAAGGCGCTGGGCTCCTGGAATCCCAACCGCTCGGCGATATCGCTGATGCTCGCGTCGCTCTGACGCAGTTGCTCAAAGGCCACGCCGCGGCGTACTTCGTCCTTGATCTCCTGGTAGGAACAGCCTTCACGCTCCAGTTTGCGGCGGAAGGTGCTGGGGCTCAGGTGCTGTTCCAGGGCAAAGGCCTGCAACGTCGGCCATTCGCTGTAATGACTGCCGCGCAAGCGCTGATGAACCTGGGATGCCAGGCCATGCTGGTTACGGAAGCGGATCACCAGCCATTGCGGCGCGGTACGCAAAAACACTTTCAGCGACGCCAGATCCTGAACTACCGGCAGGCGCAGGTAATGGCTGGCAAATTCGATTTCGGTGCGCTCGGCACCAAAGGTCAGGTTGGGGCCCCAGAGCAGGCGGTCGTCACCCAGCGACAGGCGCGAATGGCGGAAGTCCGCACGGTCAATGGGAATGCGCCGGCCGCCCAGCCAGCACAGCAGGCTGATCATCAACACCAGGAATGTCTCTTCACCAAAGCGGCTGGCATCGTTGTCCGTCGAGCGGGTTTCCAGGCTGATGACCGCACGCTTGCCACGCACGGCCAGCGAGCCGCGAAAGTCGCGCAGGAACAAGCCGAAGTTGGCCAGGCATTGGCGCATGGCCTTGTGCAGATCGGGTTCCTGAATCAAGGCGCGGCAAATCAGGGCGAAACTGCCCGGCGGCATGCCATGGGAGTCGAGCCCGAAAAACTCGTCGTCGAGCTCGCGGATCTGAATCAGCCACAACGCCGCAAACGCGTTGGCCGGCACTCGCGCCGTGGGTTGGTGCATGACCGCCGGATCAATGCCCGCCTGTTCGAGCACGGCCGTCACGCGCTGCGGGTCATCCCTCAGCCCATGGATCATTGCCTGCACGAAATAGGCGGCAACCGAGTCCTTTTCCCGCATTGGTACGCTTCTCTCTCATCACCCGAATGGCAAAAAACATCAGTGCCGTTGAACAGTTTTGGCATAGGACAACCGCCCTGCCGGCTCTAGACTCGCGGCAATAGTACGCCTTCGGCCGCAGTCGCGGCCAAGGTATCGCAGGGTTTGATCGAAGGATGGGAAGATGAATCTGCAAAACATCGGGGTGATCGGTGCGGGCACCATGGGCAACGGCATCGCACAAGTCTGCGCCATGGCCGGTTTCAACGTGACCTTGCTCGACATTTCCGAAAACGCATTGCAAAAAGCCGTCGCAACCGTCGGTAAAAACCTTGACCGGCAGATCGCCAAGGAAACCCTGACGCTGGAGCAGAAACAGGCCACCCTCGACAAAATCCGCACCAGCACCGATTACAGCAGCCTGCAAAACGCGCAACTGGTCATCGAAGCGGCGACGGAAAATCTCGACCTGAAACTGCGTGTGCTGCAACAGATCGCCGCGCAAGTCAGCAGCGAATGCGTCATTGCCTCCAACACCTCGTCGCTGTCGATCACCCAACTCGCCGCCAGTGTCAGCCAGCCTGAGCGCTTCATCGGCCTGCACTTCTTCAACCCGGTGCCGGTGATGGGCCTGATCGAAGTCATCCGCGGCCTGCAAACCAGTGATGCGACCCACCAACTGGCGCTGGACATGGCGACCACCCTCGGCAAAACCGCGATCACCGCCGGTAATCGTCCGGGCTTCGTGGTCAACCGGATCCTGGTGCCGATGATCAACGAAGCGATCCTGGTGTTCCAGGAAGGCCTGGCCAGCGCCGAAGACATCGACGCCGGCATGCGCCTGGGCTGCAATCAGCCTATCGGCCCGTTGGCCCTGGCGGACCTGATTGGTCTGGATACCCTGTTGTCGATCCTCGAAGCCTTCTATGACGGTTTCAACGACAGCAAATATCGCCCGGCGCCGTTGCTCAAGGAAATGGTCGCTGCCGGTTACCTGGGGCGCAAAACGGGGCGCGGCTTCCATGCCTATGCCTGAGCGTTGCTCGCGCTTTGCCGAGTACCGGGACAAGGTCCTGGAGCTGTTTGCCTGCAAAGGGTTCGGCCAGGTCGGCATGCGTGAGCTCGCGACGTGCCTGGGGCTTTCTCCAGGCTCGCTGTATCACCATTACCCGAGCAAACAGCATCTGCTGCTCGACCTGATCGAGGAGTTCTACGAAGAGCTGCTGGCCACCCTGGGGCGCATTCAGCAAAAAGCCCCGGGCAAACGCGACAAACTCAACAGCCTGATCCGCGCCCATCTGAATCTGCATCGGGAGATGCCTTGGCATTTCCGCCTGGTGGAGCGCGACAGCGGTTGCCTGAACGAAGAGCAGCAGGCTCGGGTTCAGCAATTGCGCGAGCAATACGAACGCACACTGCTGAAGATGCTCGGCGCGAAGTCCCGTTTCAGCGAGCAAGGCCTGCTGGCCGCCGGGCATGCCATTGGTGCCCTGCTCAACAGCGCCCCCAGCTGGTTGACGCCCCATGTGCTGGACGAGCAGGAACGTGATGAGCTGCTGGAGAGCATGGTCAGCGGCGCGATCGAACGTGTGCTTGCACCACGGCGTGTGCCGGAGGCGATAAGCCTCGCGCGTCCTATCGAAAAAACATCTAAAGAAACACAAGCACCGACAAAGATTTAGCGCTTTGCTTGTCGGCTCGACACAATCGGAATTCGCCGAAAAAACCGGCGTCCAAACCGATGTATGTACTCGAGCACCTGGAGCCGACCATGAAAATCAATCCCTACCTTATCTTCAACGGCGACTGCAAAGACGCCTTCACGTTCTATGCGCAGTGCCTGCAAGGCCAGATCGAAGCCATGTTGACCTTCGGTGAAACCCCTGCCGGTGAGCACGTCCCCAAAAATCTGCACAACCTGATCATCCATACCCGCCTGGTAGTTGGCGATCAGGTAATCATGGGGTCGGACAGCACACCAGATCGCCCCGTGGATAAAATGAGTGCCTGTTCGATTTCACTCAACGTCGACAGCATTGCCGAGGCCGAGCGAGTCTTCAATGCACTGGCGGGCGGTGGCGTTGTGCAAATGCCACTGGAGACCACGTTCTGGGCGGCGCGCTTTGGCATGTTGGTCGACCGTTTTGGTGTGTCGTGGATGGTCAATTGCGAAAAGGATCAGTAAACGGCCTTTGTCGAACGACAGTATTGAAGGCACAAAAAAGCCCAACCTGAAAAGGTTGGGCGTTCTGGCAACTCCCGGTCTGTCTGCTACCGTCAACTAGCCACATGGATAGCAGCAGACCTGAGGAGGAACCCCACTATGCCGGCCCACGACCTGTCTCGGTCCACCCGTTTTACATTCTTGCTACTGGCAGGTGGACTGATCACCAGCCTGCTGACCCTCAATGGCTGCGCCACTGTCGATGCACAGACCACCGCCTATGTCGGTGTAGAACACCCCGCACCGACATCGCCGGACGAAGTTGTCGTGCTGCGCTCGGAGCCTCCGCGTCCGCATGTGCGTCTGGGTGAAGTGCTGATCGACGCCAGCGTCGACCCTGCCCCGCCGATTACCGAAGTCGAACAGAAGCTGCGGGAAGAATCCGCCAAGCTCGGCGGCGATGCGGTGGTGGTCGTCTATGACCACATTCAGGCGGTGGGCGCCTATGCCAGCGGGCCGCTGTGGGCTCGCGACGTGAGGACCATCGAAGGGCGCAAACTCAAAGGCATCGTGATCAAGTACCAGTAGATATCCCCCCGGAAGACAGCGTCAACGGAGGTTGAATTTGAATGATGTGGTGATCGCCCTCTTCGTCTTCGCCTGCCTGTTCGGCAGCGCACTACTGGGCTCGTACGTGAGGGATCGATTACCGAGCCATCATCTGAGCGACGACTCCGTGACCGTGGTGAAGCTGGCCACCGGGCTCATCGCAACGATGTCGGCGCTGGTCCTCGGCCTGCTCGTTTCCTCAGCCAAAGGTACATTCGATACGGCCAATGCCGAACTGGAGGGGGCAGCGGCAAAAGTGGTTCAATTCGACCGCGTGCTGGCCCGCTACGGCGCCGACACCCAGGGCATCCGCACCGAGCTCAAGCACAACTACGCTGAAGTCACGAAAGTACTTGCCTCCCGCGATCACCGTCAGATTGCAACGCTCGATAGCCCTGAAGTCATCCATCGTTCCGAAGGTCTGCAACGCCAGGTCGAATCACTATCGCCGGGCAACGATGATCAGCGCTCACTCAAGGCCGCGGCATTGCAAGACATGGACACGGTTTTTGCCACCCGCTGGCTTACGCTGCTGCAAGCCAATCAATCGATCCCGCCGGTGATGCTGGTGATCCTGGTGTCGTGGCTGGCGATTATCTTCGGTTCCTTCGGCCTGTTTGCACCACGCAACGGGACCATTGTCGCCGTGTTGTTGATGTGTGCCCTGTCGACGGGGGCAACAATCTTGCTGGTGGAGGAACTCAATCGGCCGCTTGATGGTTTTATCTGTGTGTCGCTGGAACCGTTGGAGCACACGCTGGAGCGGTTGGGGCAGTAGTTTGGATTTCCTGCGGACAAAAACAAAACCCCAACTGCTTTCGCAATTGGGGTTTCGGAATTTAATCTTGACGATGACCTACTCTCACATGGGGAAACCCCACACTACCATCGGCGATGCATCGTTTCACTGCTGAGTTCGGGATGGGATCAGGT
>NZ_JBFUBR010000030.1:0-45398 GCF_056405655.1 Pseudomonas sp. P1_F7 | reverse complement strand
CCACCACCACCACCACCATCCTTGGCATAGGCACTCGAGTCATGGGAAACGGAATCCGGCACCAAAACCATGGAAGCCGAAAGGACGCCACCAATTGCCAGCGCCAGTAATCCTCTCTTGAAAAGCAGATAAGTGTTCATCGTGCATTCTCCTGGTGATTTACCGCGAGCAGCGTCAACGCAATACGCGTTGCAATCCGGGAGCGGCATTGGAGCAATCCATCAGATTTACAGTTTCTCCTGAATTCTACGCGTGGGATTTTTTCCCACACAACGAAGTTAGCCCTTTCTGGCTCAGGGTCAACCGGCGCAGGAGAAAGCCGACCGACGGATGGGGATGGGGATGGGATGGGATGGGATGGGAGGGTTGCCCATGTGGGGGGTGACATGGGCTTGGTTTTTGGCGTGCTTCGTCGATAGCTACCCCGGTACCGAGGATTTTTGCGTACCGACACTGCCCGCCCTACCGGCGACTGCAAGTGCCACGCAACAAGCCAGTAACGAGAATGCGGCGAATGCGCCCATCACATGCAGATAAGGCAACACGTGATTCCAGGCTCGAGCCACCCCCAGGAATGCGGCGAATAGCCAACCGCTCATGGAAAGCGCACCCAACAAGGCAAGCCGCGTGCGCCCTGCACTGCGCAGTGCAACGAATGGAGCCTTTTGCAGCAGCGGGAAACCAACTCGATGCAACAATGCACCGTTCAGGCTAAGCAGCGCGACGACAGTCACCTTGGCCCAGAGTTTCTGATTGAGCAGATACGCGTCGCCTTCATTGAGGTAACCCTCAAGCACCAGCAACAATCCGCTTGCCCAAAGGGCCAGCAGTGCGAGGCTGACGATCTTCTGAGTTTCATCAAGGTACTCAAGCCGCGCCTGGTCCAGTATCTCCTTGCGCCAACTCCAAAGCTTGTGATCCGCCTGCAACACCCTCCCCAGGGCAATACACGTAGCGAGCAGATGACCGTACACGAGAAGCATTTTGAGCATTGCCTTGACCTTATTATTGTTTGGGCGCTGCGTTCCCTGCTTCGCTGAATTGAAAACGAATGATACAAATTAGCAATTGCACTTTCAAGATAAACGCTCACTAACATTTGCCGGCATCGACCGCCATGCAACTTTCGTCGCACATGGAGGCGGTCATTCCTGTGGCGGCAAAAAGCAAAATTGCCATGTGTTCCCTTCGTTCTTTCTTGCGTCGCACTGTTCATTGCCCGTTCCCGTACGTCTGGAGTTTCCCCAATGCCCTCGCCTCATTCCTTGCCCGCTGCGCTGCTGGGCCTGGCCCTTGTTTGTCCGGCCATGACCGAGGCTCAGGGCCTGGAGTTGGAACAAGTGCTGATTGGCGCCGAGGACCAGAGTGACGAAAACCAGGGGATCGAGGACGCCAGGGCCCGGCTGGCCCAGGTGCCCGGCGGCACCAATGTGGTCGACATGCGCCGCCCGTTGCAGGGCCGCGTGGCCAGCAATCAGGATGTGCTGGCTTACCAGCCCGGGATCTATGCCCAGTCGGCGGGCAACGAAGGGGTGAAGATCTCGATCCGCGGATCGGGCATCAACCGTGCCCCGGGCGCCCATGCCTCGGGGCTGTACGCCATGCTCGACGGTCTGCCGCTGACCGGCCCCGGCGGCACACCCTATGAATTGCTGGAGCCGCTGTGGCTCGACCATGTGGAAGTGCTGCGCGGCGCCAACGGTTTCGACCGGGGCGCCCTGGCCTTGGGCGGGGCCATCGATTACACCAGCCATACCGGCTACGACTCACCGCTGCTGCAGGTGCGCTACGCGACGGGCAGCCACGGCTATCTCCAGCGCCAGGTCAGTTCCGGGCAAGTGCTCGGCGACCTCGATTACTACGTGGCCATGACCGACGCCAACGCCGACGGCTACCAGGACCACACGGTCAGCGCGAGCCAGGGCGTCATCGCCAACTTCGGTTATCGCTTCAACCCGAACCTTGAAACGCGCGTCTACCTGCGCCACCGCCAGACTGACAACGACCTCGCGGGACGCGTGACCAAGTACTCCATCGAGCACGACCCACGGGCGGCCAACCCGGCCTACGTGGCGCGGGACGACCGCCGCGACGAGCCGGGCAGCACCTTTATCGGCAACAAGACCACCTACTACATTGATGACGATTCGAGCATCCAGACCGGCCTTGTCTACCACGACTACCCAATGGATTTGCGTGAGGGCCCTAACCGTCTGAAGGTGGCGTACACGGATGTCAGCGGCACGTTCGACTACAAGCGTCGCGACACGCTCTGGGGCCTGGAAAGCGTCAGCACTGTGGGCCTGCGAACAACCAAACACCTGCCCAATGCCGGCGCCAGCGAATTCGTGCGCATCCCCACCGGCAACACCGCCGGTTACGCACCGGGCACGCTGATTCGCAACTTCACCTACCAGGGCTCGGACAGCGTCCTGCATGTCGGCAATGACCTGGAGATCGCCGACGACCTGTGGCTGACCACCGGTCTCGCCGCGATCTACACCCGCCGTGAAAGCGATGTCACCTACCCGCAGGAAGGTGGCAAGACCAGCCTGCACGACTGGGACTACGCCCCGCGCGTGGGCCTGCGCTACCAACTGACACCCGACCTGCAACTGTTCGGCAATCTCAGCCGCTCGGTCGAGGCACCGCACCCGTGGTCGCTGATCTATAGCTCGAACATCCGATTCCCCGCAGGCAGCGGCGTCGCCACAGGAGCCCAGCGCGATCCCGTCACGCTGCAAAACCAGACCGCCACCACCCTGGAAATCGGCGGCCGCGGTGACAGCATGCTGGGGCAGTGGAGCCTGGCCTGGTACTACGCCCAAGTGCGCCATGAACTGCTTTCGGTGTTGCCGGACCCCAACGCCACCACGCCCTACGAACTCAACGCTAGCCCCACCGTGCACCAGGGCGTGGAAGCCAGCCTGCTGAGCCCCCTTTGGTCGCCGGATGATGGCGGCCAATTGAGCCTGCGCCAGAGCTATACCTTCAGTGACTTCCACTACCGCGACGATGACCGTTTCGGCGACAACCGCCTGCCGGGCCTGCCAATGCACTATTACCAGGGCGAACTGCGTTACGACTGGCCACAAGGCTTTTTCGCCGCGTTCAACACGCAATGGGCGTCCAAAGTGGCAGTCGATTACGCCAACAGCTACTACGCCGATCCTTACGCAATATTCGGCGCGACGCTGGGCTACAACGCACCCAAGGGCGACTGGCAGACCTGGCTGGACCTGCGCAACCTGACCGACAAGCACTATGCCGCCACGGTCACGCCGGGCTACGACGACAAAGGGCTGGACACGGCACGATCCACCCCCGGCGAGGGCATGGCGATGTACCTCGGGGTGTCGTGGAGTCTGCTCTGAGGCCGGGTTCACCGGCCGTAAGACAACTCGAAAAGCAGGCTCACGGGGAGAATCGATTCACCTGAATTATTTCGTAAATATAGATAGCTGACTAATTACAAGCTCAACTATGATGAGCTAACTCTTCCGCAGCAGACTTCACCATGACTGACCCATTGACCCTAGGTTTTGCCCTGCATGACAGTGCCCGGCTGATGCGCAAGCGATTTGAACAACGCGCGCGGCATGTCGGGCTCACTCGCTCGCAGTGGCAAGTGCTGGCCATGCTGTCGACCAATGAAGGCATCCATCAAAAAGGGCTCGCGGATTTACTGGAGCTGGAATCGATCACCCTCGTGCGCCTGCTGGACAAAATGGCCGAACGCGGTTTAGTCGAGCGCCGTCGTCATCCCACGGATCGACGTCTGTCCCTGCTGTTTTTGACGGAACAGGCCCATCCGCTGCTGCAACTCATGCGTGACATGGGCCGGGTGACTCGTCAGGAAGCCACGCGCGGATTCTCTGCCGAGGAGGAACAACTGCTGCTGGGGATGATGAAGCGGATGAGGTCCAATCTGATCGAAGCCTGCAGTCTCCCTGTTGAAGAACAGGAGCATCGTCATGATTGAGAGACGGCAACTCGTGCGCACCGCGCTCTTTGCCTTGCTACCCATCGCGCTAGTGGTCGGCGGCTATCTGTATGTCACGGGCGGGCAGATCATTTCCACCGACAATGCCTACATTCAAGCCGATCATGTCGGTGTCTCCACGGATGTCTCGGGCCTGGTCGCCTCGGTTGATGTCAAGGACAACCAGCGGGTGGTCAAGGGTCAAGTCCTGTTCACCCTGAAGCCGGAGCCCTTTGAGATCGCGCTGGCCAGTGCCACGGCGCAGCTGAGCAGCGTGCGCAATCAGATCCTCAATCTCCAGGCCAATTACAAGCAGGCGCTGGCCGAAATCGACCAGGCGCAAATCGACCTCGCCTACTACCAGGCCAGCTTCCAGCGCCAGCAAACCCTGCTCAGCGTCTCGGCGGTGTCCAGAACCAACTACGACGATGCCAAGCACGCGCTGGACAGCACCCGGCAAAAAATCACCGTGGCCAAGGCCACCGCACAAATGGTGCTGGCGCAACTGGGCGGAAATATCGAGCTCCCCGTCGAACAACAATCCACGTATCTGATCGCCCAGGCCGCCGTCGACGAAGCGCAACGCAATCTGAACAACTCGGTGGTCAGGGCTGCGTTCGACGGTGTCGTGACCAACGTTGATTCACTGCAAGTCGGTTCCTACCTGCAACCACCCCAATCGGGCATCAGCCTGGTGTCGGCCGACCACTTGTGGGTCGCTGCGTCCCCCAAGGAAACCGAGCTGACCCACATGAAGCCCGGTCAGCCTGTCGATATCAGCGTCGATAGCTACCCCGGCGTGCAGTGGCACGGCACCGTCGACAGCATCAGCCCGGCGTCGGGTTCAAGCTTCTCGTTGCTGCCTGCGCAAAACACCACGGGCAACTGGGTCAAGGTCGTGCAACGGATTCCCGTGCGCATCAGCATCGATGATGCCGGGGAAAAACCGCCGCTGCGCACCGGCATGAGTGTGCAGGCCGAGATCGATACCGGTTCGGCCCGTGGCCTGCCGCACCTGTTCTCGGGGCTGCTGGCGAGCAAGATCCCTGCACCGGCTCTGGCCCATGAATAACCCGGCACCGACCGAAGCGGTGGCCCATCGCGGGATGATCACCGCTTGCGTCGTGCTGGCGGTGATCATGCAAGCGCTCGACACCACCATCGCCAACGTCGCCCTGCCCTACATGCAAGGCAGCATCTCGGCCAGCTCGGACCAGATCAACTGGGTGCTGACGTCCTATATCGTCGCCGCTGCAATCATGACCCCGCCGTCTGCCTTTCTGGCCAGGCGCTTCGGGCGCAAACGCGTGCTGCTGTGGGCGATTGTCGGCTTTGTGGTCTCGTCGATCCTTTGCGGTCTGGCGCAATCGCTGGAAGAAATCATCCTCGCCCGCCTGCTGCAGGGCCTGGCGGGCGCGGCGCTGGTGCCGCTGTCCCAGGGCATTCTGCTGGACATCTACAGCCTCAAGGAACGCGGCTCCGCCATGGCGCTGTTCGGCGTGTCGGTCATGGTCGGCCCCGTGCTGGGGCCGATGCTCGGCGGCTGGCTGACCGAGAATTTCAGCTGGCGCTGGGTGTTCTTCATCAATTTGCCCATTGGTTTGCTGGCGCTGGCCGGGATCGTCTATTACGTCAGCGAAACGACCACCGACACCTCCACCCGCCTGGACTGGCTCGGCTTCGGTTCGCTGAGCGTGGCGATCATGGCCCTGCAACTGTTTCTGGACCGGGGCGAACAACTGGGCTGGTTCGCTTCCGGTGAAATCCTGGTCGAAGCGATCGTGGCCGCTGTCGCCCTGTACGTGTTCCTGGTCCACACCTTCACCACCGACAGCCCCTTTATCAGCCCGAAGCTGTTCAAGGATCGCAACTTTGCGATCAGCGTTGTGTTTATCTTCATCGTTGGCATCACCTACCTGGCTTCACTGGCGCTGATGACCCCTTACCTGCAAACCCTGATGGGCTATCCGGTGCTGACCGCCGGCATGGTGATGGGCCCGCGTGGCCTGGGCACGATGCTGACCATGTTCCTCGCCGGCCGACTGTTGGGCAAAGTCGATACCCGTCTTTTATTGCTGTCGGGCCTGGGCTTGTCGGCGCTGTCGATGGGGCTGATGACCGGCTGGACGCCTGACGTGTCGATGCAAACCGTCATCTGGGTCGGCTTCATCCAGGGCACCAGCCTGGGCATGCTGTTCGTGCCACTGACCACGGTTGCCTTCGCGACCCTGCCCGCCTCCTTGCGCGCCGAAGGCACCGGGCTTTACAGCCTGTCGCGAAATGTCGGTTCCAGCGTCGGTATCTCCATCGTGACCGTGCTGCTCACCCAGAACATCCAGGCCAACCACGAGCAGATCGGTGCCTACATCACGCCCTTCAACCGGGCCTTCGACGCAGGGTCGATCAAGAGTTACCTGGACCCGATGGCCGCCTCCGGCCGCGCCACCCTGGACGCATTGGTCAACGTGCAGGCCAGCTGGATCGCTTACGTGGATGACTTCAAGTTGCTGATGCTGTTGTCACTGGCGGTCATGCCGTTGTTGCTGATCATCAAAACCCCAACAACCCAGGCAAATGAAGAGCCGGCACCGGTCATTGAGTAATCACAGCCGGGTACTTGGCTTCGCAAACGCAAGAGCCGGGACCCGCCCGGTTTTTTTCTAAACCTTTGCCCGCGCGGCCCGCCAGCTCAACACGTAACCGCGCGCGACGACTAAGCTTTTGTAACGTCACTTCGTCCCTCAAGGAGATATCCATGAGCGCCGCCGCCCTGTCCGAACTCGATGCCGCCCTGCCCGGTCTGACCCGCAAGATCCGCGTGCTGGATGCCCTGTCCTGGCCCGATGGCGTCGAGGAAGACTTCCTGGCGAAATGGCGCGGCGGGCGTGCCGAGTTACCCAATGTCGAGTTGCAGCCCCGCGACCACAGCGCCGACATCGCTGCCCTGGAAACCTTCATCAGCCGTTGCGATGTGGGGCATCCGGCCGGGAATTTCCTCGCCATGACCGCCCGTAGCTATGCCACCGCCGGACACATGCTGGGGGCCATTGGCACTCCCGCCTTTACGCAATATTCGTCAGCGCTGTACCGGCGTCCGGACTTCTACTACACGCGCTTGCAACTGAGCATGCTCGATGCCGCCCGTTTCTTTCTCAAGACCACCGACGCCCTGCTGGGGGGCGCGCGGATTCCACCGAGCCCGGCGGAGATCCCGGCCAAGGTGTTCGCCGCCTGGATTCAACCGGAACTGGACCGTTTCTTCGGCGCCGGACAGATCACGGTCGTGCTCGATCCGAACCTGGCCGCCAAGGCCATCGCCGGATCGAGCCGCATTCGCCTGCGGGCCAGCGCGCTGTTCTCGGAGCTGGACAAGCATCAGCTGTTGCAACACGAGGCCTTCGTGCATGTCGCCACGGCACAAAACGGCGCGCGGCAGCCCAACCTCATAAGCCTCGGCCTGGGGGCGCCCCGCACGACCCAGACCCAGGAAGGCATTGCCACCCTGGCCGAGCTGTTCACCGGCAGCATGGACATCAACCGCCTGCGTCGCCTGGCCCTGCGTGTGCTTGCCGTCCAGCAGGCGCTGGAGGGTGCCGACTTCATCCAGGTGTTCGAAGGTTTTCTGGCGGCCGGGCAGTCACAAGAGGAGTCCTTCCGCTCAACCCAACGGGTGTTCCGCGGCGCCGACCTGCGTGGCGGTTCGGCGTTTACCAAGGATGCTGCCTACCTGACCGGGTTGCTCGGCGTCCACACCCTGCTGCGCATTGCAATCCGCGATAACCGGCCGGAACTGGTGGGGCATTTGTTTGCCGGGCGCCTCAGCCTGGGTGACACCGTGCGCCTGGCGCCACTGTTCGAGTCCGGCTGGCTCAAAGGACCGACCTACCTTCCGGCCTGGGCCTCCGATCTGCGTCTGCTCGCGGCCAACCTGGCCTTCTCTGCGTTCATTGCCCAGATCAAACTGGACGTGCTGGACCTGAAGGTGTTCATGGCATTTGCCGAAGAACACGAAAGCGATGCCAGCGCCCAGTGATCGGATTGACGCTGTTTTTAAGGCAACCTTGATCCTTCAAATGAACTGCTACCATTAGGAAGCACCAACGAAGCTGAGCTCTGTGGCTTGCAAAGTCAGCTTTCACCTCTCGTGCCTTGACTCACTCATTTCAAGCCTGCCTGACCACATAGGGGGTGCAATGCGCATTCCATTTTTTTACGCGTTGTCAGCCGTACTGTTTTTGAGTGGACCCTCCTGCCTGGCACAGGCTGCGGATACCACCGCCGCCGCACCGGCACCCGCTGCCGATACAGCGCCCGTCACTGCGCCTGCCAAAGATCCCATGTTTACCCAGGAACAGCTGGATCAAATGCTGGCGCCCATTGCGCTTTACCCGGACCCACTGTTGGCACAGGTACTGATGGCCACCACCTACCCCGGGGAAGTCGGCGAGGCGGTCAACTGGTCCAAAGCGCACCCCGACGCCAAGGGCGACGATGCGGTCAAACAGGTGGCGAACCAGCCTTGGGATCCGAGCGTGCAGGCACTGGTTGCCTTTCCGCAGGTTCTGGCAACGCTGGGGCAGGATCCCGTCTGGGTCCAACGCCTGGGTGATGCCTTCCTGGCGCAGCCCGACGATGTCATGAACGGCGTGCAACGCTTGCGTCATCAGGCCCAGGCCGCTGGCAATCTGCAGAGCAACCAGTATCAGAACGTGACGATCCAGAATGTCGCGGCACCGGCCCCCACGACTGCGGCACCGGCTCCTGCTCCGGAAGCAGCCCCAGCCAGCAGTTCCACCATCATCATCCAGCCTTCCGATCCGCAGGTGGTGTACGTCCCCACCTATAACCCGACTACCACCTACGGCACCTGGGCCTACCCGGCGTCGCCGCCCGCGTACTATCCGCCGCCACCCGCCTATTACCCCGGTCAAGCCTTGATGGCCGGTCTGGCGTTTGGTACCGGCGTGGCCATCGTCGGGGCGTTGTGGGGTGAATGTGACTGGGGCAATAACGACGTCGATATCGACGTCAATCGTTACAACAACATCAATGCCAACAACCGGATCACCAATAACCAGAACAAATGGCAGCACAACCCGGTGCACCGCAATGGCGTGCCCTATCGAGACAGCGCAAGCCGCGCACAGTACGGCCGCCAACTGAACGGCGCCAATCAGCGTGAAGCCTATCGCGGGGATAATGCCCAGCGCGCCCAGGCACGTGAAAATGCCCGCAGCTCAATGGACAGGCACGGTATCGAACGACCTGCCACCAGCAACCGCGAAGCTCGTGATCAAACGCGCAAACTCCAGTCCGGAACCGCGAGCGACAATCGGTTACAGGCCGGTGCAGACAGGCCGAAGGCGGCTGACAGAGGCCAGGGCACGGCCAGAAACACCCGGGAGAATCAGCAGCCCAGGAAACAGACCCAGCAGGCCAATCAACAACCCAGGAACCAGAGCGCTCAGCTGAATCAGCGCAGAGAGGGCCAGGCGCAGACGCGTCAAACGGCGAATCAACGGCCGGCCGCCAGTACCGGCAGTGCCCGCAACAATGCGTTCGCCGGCGCACGTTCACCGTCCCAGGCCAACGTCCAGGCCAATCGTGGCCGGGCCAGCCAGGCATCCGCCCAACGCCCAAGTGCCGCGCGATCGGCCGGTCACCAGGTCAGTCGGCCGTCCAATCCACCAGCGCGTCAAAGGGGGGGTCGTCGTTGAAAAACCAACCTCGAGTGAAGGGACTCATGGGCTTGCTCCCTCATGTCCTTGCAATATCTGCCGGCTTGTTGTGGTCGAGCATGGCGACGGCGCAGCAGGCCTTTCCAACGCCAGAAAAAGCCGCAGAAGCCTTCGTCGATGCACTGGGCACGGAACACTCCGACCAGGCACGCCTGACCGAGCTGCTGGGCAGTGACTGGCACACTTACATCCCCCGTGAAGGCGTGCAGCGCGAAGATGTGGATGCGTTTTTGCAGCAATACCGCGAGCAACATCACATTGAAAACACCAACGAGCGCAAGGCAGTCCTGGCAGTCGGCAGCAAGAACTGGACACTGCCCATCCCCATGACAAAAGACGCGAACGGTTGGCGCTTCGACATCAAGGCCGGCAGTGCCGAGATCCGTGCCCGTCAAATCGGCCGCAATGAACTCGCCGCGGTGCAATCGGTGCTGGCCTATCACGACGCCCAAATGGACTATGCGTCAGTCGATCGAGACGGTGATGGCGCACTCGAGTACGCGCAGAAAATCTTCAGCACCCCCGGCAAGCACGATGGACTCTACTGGGCTGAAGACGACAGCGGGCAGATCAGCCCGCTGGGACCTTCGTTCGGCAAAGCCATTGCCGACGAAGAGTGGCATGGTTACCGCTTCCGCATCCTTAATGGCCAGGGCCCTTCGGCGCCGGGTGGCACCTACAGTTACCTCATCGGTGACAAGATGAGCCGGGGCTTTGCGCTGATCGCCTGGCCGGCGAAATACAACGACACCGGGGTGATGAGTTTCATGATCAGTCATGAGGGACAGGTGTTCGAGAAAGACCTGGGGCCAGGTGGTGAAAAACTGGCGAAATCGATGAAGCGCTTCGATCCGGATGACAGCTGGAAGGAGGTGCCTGAAGATCAGGCCCCATTTGTCACGATGCATTGACACGTTGTCACGATGACCTGACATGAGAACGCTTTAGCGCATCAATCAGTGCAAAAAATGAAAAAACCACCCAAACCAACGTGCCAAGGTGGTTTTTTCGCATAAACGAAATCATCCGGTAGATCATCGGCGATACGCTGAGAAAATCGCTTCAGTGTCGGCTCCGCCAAGACAAACAACCAAGCCTGATCGTCAATCACGCCCCTACGTCGAAGGACTCTTCCCAGGACCTGACGGTAATGCAGTTCAGTACGAATTCTACTCAGGTAGCAGCATACCTGGAGCCGAGGGATATCAGTTCCCTCGCCGATCATTCCCACAGCAACAATCCAGCGGCAATTGCTATTATCGCGATCTTCACGGCACGGCATTGGGAACTCTACAAGCAGTATTGAGCGGACGTTTCGATAAAAACGATTTCGTGTTGCTGCAAGTGCTGAAGCCTTAAGCCTGGTCCCATCATCCCCATTGGCCGTCAGTGTTCGTTAGTTAGTGTTCAACGCGGTGAACAATCAAACCGAGGCTTTTAAATCCACGCCCAGTGCCTGGGCAAATGCCTTCACCAAGGGGCTGCGCACAGTGTTATGGCGCAGGATCAGACTGAACGGCGTGACGATGTTGATCAAGTCCGGGCGCACCGCGCGAAACTCTCCCCGCGCCACCATCGGCGCGGCGTAATGCTGGGGCAGGAACCCCAGGAAACGACCAGTCTTGATCAGCAGCGCAACGGCCTCCACCTGGGTTGCGGAGGCGGAAAAGCTGTCGTAGTGGGCAAATTTCAGTTTGTCGCGATGAATCGCGTAGCGATGGTTGATGCACTCGTAATCCTTGAGCACATTACCCCCCATGTCAGCGTCCGCCATGGAGAACAGCGGGTGGCCGAGCGCGCAATAAACCTCCGAGCGTTCTTCGTATAGTTCGTAGTAATCGAACTCTTCGCGTTTTTGATAAACCGGCACAATTCCCGCCACCAACCGCCCCTCGACGACACCTCTTTCAACCTCATCAAGTTGCGTGGCCTGAAGTTGAAATCTAACCTTGGGCGCCTGCTCGTTTATTTTTCTAAGCGCGGCAACTAACGGCGAATTGGCGTCAGAGATAGTGTTATCAATAACCCCCACACCAAGATCACCGACAAGTTCGTTTTGCGCTGAACTAAGGCGATCGCGAAAGTTGTCGACCGAGGCAAATAAGTCTATCGACGCCTGATACACCAGACGCCCTTCTTCCGTCAGGTGAAAGCCCTCTCTCCCCCGCGTGCAAAGGCGCATGCCGATTCGGATTTCCAGGTCGGAAATCTGTTTGCTGATGGCTGCCAGCCCCACATTCAGCTCATTTTGCGCGGCACTGAAGCCACCTGCCTCGACCACGGCCTTGAATACTTTGAGCAGTTTGAAGTCCAGCCCACTGAGGGCTAACGGTGCCCGTTGCAGCGTTTTCGGCGGCGGGTTTCCGGAATTGGAAAGTGGGGTTTCCATAATGCTTATTTACCTCTGGCGCCCTATTCAACAATCTGTGCCCAACAACAAAAACATAGCTGGCCTAATAATAATGAACACAGAAAACCAGGCTTGGCAACCGCCAATAAATCCCGAACATCAGTGCCAAACCACTGATCTCAAAACATTAAAAGCTGACACTTCGATCAGCTCTCGCCACTTTGCAACTGCCCTATTGAAAACTGCTCTGGCCTGATTTCGTTCGCTGACTTTTTAGCGACGTTGCGGCCCGGCATACCCATTTCAGTTCGCGTTACCGACGAGGAAAACAACAATGTCTCAAACCACCGACCGTCTCTGGGGTGCTCGCTTCAAAAGCGGCCCTTCCGAAGCCTTGGCGGCCCTGTCCCGTTGCCCTGAGCGCTACTTCCGGCTCACCCCGTACGACCTCGCCGGCTCCAAGGCCCATGCCCGGGAACTGCAGCGCGCCGGACTGCTGAGCGAGCAAGAAACCCAGACCATGCTCGACGCCCTGGAGCGTATCGGCGCTGACTTCCGCGCCGGCAGCATCGCCCCGACCCTGGACGACGAAGACGTCCACACCTTCATCGAACGCCTGCTGACCGAACGCCTTGGCACCCTCGGTGGCAAGCTGCGCGCCGGTCGTTCGCGCAACGACCAGACGGCCAACGACCTGCGGCTGTTCCTGCGTGACCACGTGCGCACCCTGGCCGTTGAAGTGCTGGCCTTGCAGCAGGCGCTGGTGGACCAGGCCGAGCAACACATCGAGAGCATCTGCCCCGGCTTCACCCACCTGCAGCAGGCACAACCGATCGTGTTTGCTCATCACCTGCTGGCCCACGCCCAGTCGATGCTGCGCGACGTGCAGCGCCTGGTGGACTGGGACGCGCGCACTTCTCTGTCGCCACTCGGTGCGGCGGCCATGGCTGGCTCGGCTATCGCTCGTTTACCTCAGCAATCGGCAAAAGAAATGGGCTACAGCGGTGTTTGCGAAAACTCCATCGACGCCGTGGCCAGCCGCGATCACGTCGCCGAGTTCCTGTTCATCGCCAGCATGCTCGGCATCAACATCTCGCGCCTCGCCGAAGAGTTCTGCCTGTGGTCGTCGCGGCAATTCCGCTGGGTCGCGCTGGACGATGCCTACGCCACCGGCAGCTCGATCATGCCGCAGAAAAAGAATCCGGACATCGCCGAACTGGCGCGGGGCAAGGCGGGTCGCCTGATCGGCAACCTGACCGGACTGTTGTCCACCCTCAAATCCTTGCCACTGTCCTACAACCGCGACTTGAGCGAGGACAAGAACGGCGTGCTCGACAGCGTCGACACCCTGCTGCTGGTGCTGCCGGCCATGGCTGGAATGGTCGCGACCATGAAGGTCAACGTCGAAGAGCTGCGTCGTCAGGCACCGCTGGGCTTCACCCTCGCCACCGAAGTCGCCGACTGGCTGGCGGTGCGCGGCGTGCCGTTCAAGGAAGCTCACGAAATCACCGGTGCGCTGGTCCAGGCTTGCGAGAAACACGACATCGAATTGTGGGAAGCCTCCCCGGCACTGCTGGCGGAAATCGACCCGCGCCTCACACCAGAAGTACGCGAAAGCCTGACCCTCGAAGCCGCCATCGCCGCCCGCAGCGGCTGGGGCGGGACCGCGCCACAACAGGTGCGTGACATCAATGTGAACTGACCCACCGCTATCGCGAGCAAGCTCGCTCCCACAGGGATAGCGTTGAAACCGAGTTCGGAGAACCAACATGAGCCAGACACAGGCAGAACGACTCCAGGCGGAGCGAAAACTGGCGGAAAACCAGTTCGACATCACCCAGTACGATCATGTACCGCGGCGTTACTACGGGCGGATTTTCTTCGCCACGGTGATCGTCATCGCGATCATCGGCCTGGTACGCGCCTTCGCCGAAGGCAAGATCGAATGGTCGTACATCGGCCAGTTCCTCACCTCCCAGGCGATCATGTGGGGCTTGCTCAACACCATCGTCATGGCGGTGCTGGCGATGGCGCTGGGCATCGTGTTCGGCGTGATCACCGCGATCATGCGCATGTCGGCCAACCCGATCCTGCGCTATGTGGCGCTGACCTACACCTGGCTGTTTCGCGGTACGCCGCTGATTCTGCAACTGCTGTTGTGGTTCAACCTGGCGCTGATCTTCCCCACCATCGGCATCCCCGGCCTGTTCGAAATGGACACCGTGAGCCTGATGACCCCATTCGTGGCAGCCCTGCTTGGCTTGAGCATCAATCAGGGTGCCTACACCGCCGAAGTGGTGCGTGCCGGCCTGCTCTCGGTGGACACCGGGCAGTATGAAGCCGCCAAGTCGATCGGCATGCCGCGCCTGCAAGCGCTGCGCCGAATCATCCTGCCCCAGGCCATGCGCATCATCATTCCACCAGTGGGCAACGAGTTCATCGGCATGGTGAAAATGACCTCGCTGGCGAGCGTCATCCAGTACTCGGAACTGCTCTACAACGCGCAGAACATCTACTACGCCAACGCCCGCGTGATGGAGCTGCTGATCGTCGCCGGTATCTGGTACCTGGCCACCGTCACCGTCCTGTCCTTTGGTCAAAGCCGCCTGGAGCGTCGTTTCGCCCGCGGCGCCGGCAAGCGTTCCTGAGGAGCCGCACATGAGAAGCATCGTCAAGGCCGTGAGCCTGAACAAGTATTACGACCAATTCCACGCACTCAAGGACATCAACATCGAAGTCGAGCAAGGCGAAGTGCTGTGCATCATCGGCCCGTCCGGCTCCGGCAAAAGCACCTTGCTGCGCTGCGTCAACCAGCTGGAAAAGATCGACAAGGGCGGCCTGTGGGTCGACGGCGAGCTGGTGGGCTACCGGATCGTCGGCAACAAACTGCACGAGCTCAACGAAACGCAGATCGCCCGCCAGCGCCTGTCCACCGGCATGGTGTTCCAGCGTTTCAACCTGTTCCCGCACATGACCGTGCTGCAAAACATCATCGAAGGGCCGTGCCAGGTGCTCAAGCGTTCGCCCAAGGAGGCGAATGAAGAAGCCCTGGAATTGCTCGCCCGCGTCGGCCTGGCCGACAAACGCAACAGCTACCCGATCGAACTGTCGGGTGGTCAGCAACAACGCGTCGCCATTGCTCGTGCATTGGCCATGCGCCCCAAGCTGATGCTGTTCGATGAACCCACTTCGGCACTCGACCCGGAACTGGTCGGTGAGGTGCTGTCGGTGATGCGCGATCTGGCGCAGACCGGCATGACCATGATCGTCGTCACCCATGAACTGGGCTTCGCTCGCGAGGTTTCCAACCGCATGGTGTTCATGGACGGCGGGCAGATCGTGGAGGCTGGAAGCCCCGAAGAAATACTAATAAGTCCGCAAAACCCTCGCACCCAAAGCTTCATTTCTGCCGTTCGAACCTAAGTGCCCGTTGGCGCTCACAACACTCATAAGAGAACGACCATGAAGAACTTCGTTATTCCAGCAGTACTCGCCGGCGTTATGGCATCCAGCTTCACCTTCGCAGCCGAATTGCCGGCCAGCATCAAGGCCAAGGGCGAGATCGTCGTAGCGATCATGCCGAACTACCCGCCGATGGATTTCAAGGACCCGGCCACCAATACCCTCACCGGTCTGGACTATGACCTGGGCAATGCCCTGGCCGAACGTCTGGGCGTGAAGATCAAATGGCAGGAAACCGGCTTCGAGCAAATGATCAACGCCCTGACCACCGACCGCGTGGACATGGTGCTGTCGGGCATGACCGACACCGCCGAACGTCAGGCCAGCGTGACCTTCGTCGACTACTTCACCAGCGGTCCGCAGTTCTACACCCTGCAGAAAAACAAGGACACCAACGAAATCGTCGACCTGTGCGGCAAGAAGGTCGGCACCAGCCGCCGCACCACCTTCCCGGCGGAAATCGCCGAGTGGAGCAAGGCCAACTGTGAAGCCGCCGGCAAGCCTGCAATCAATGTGATCGGCACCGAAGGCTCGGCCGATGCCCGTGCGCAACTGCGCCAGAGCCGCATCGACGCGGCCATGCAGGGCAGCGAAACCCTGCCCTACCTCAAGACCCAGGAAAAGGATATGTACAAAACCGTGGGCCTGCCGATCTCCGAGCAGTACAGCGGGATGGGC
Organism: Pseudomonas sp. P1_F7; assembly: GCF_056405655.1. NCBI lineage: Bacteria > Pseudomonadati > Pseudomonadota > Gammaproteobacteria > Pseudomonadales > Pseudomonadaceae > Pseudomonas > Pseudomonas sp. P1_F7. The sequence continues at coordinate 29,188 of NZ_JBFUBR010000030.1, read as the reverse complement.
GTGAGCAAGAAAAAACCTGAGCTCAGTGAAGCGGTGAAGGTTGCGCTGCAGAGCATGATCGACGACGGCAGTTACCAGGCGATCCTGAAGAAGTGGGATCTGGAACTGGGAGCGATCAAGACGGTGACGGTGAACGCCGGGAAGTAATCGCACAGGCGACCCGAATCCATTGTGGGAGCGAGCCTGCTCGCGATAGCGGTGTATCAGTCAATGAAGATGTTGAATGTACTGGCCTCATCGTCGGAACGCCGCCCGGAGCAAGCTCGCTCCCACAAGGTCTTGTGATTGTTTATAGATCGTCGGAGCACTAACGATGTCCTCCTCACCCCAACCCACCTGGCCCGGCCGGCACAAAGCCTGCCTGGCCCTGGCCTTCGACCTCGACGGCCCCACCGGCGATGCCATGCTCAACGGCTCGATCTGGCGCAAGCCCGAGTATTTCGGCTTCGGCGGTTATGGCCCGTACCGGGCGCTGCCGCGGATTCTCGATCTGCTCGACGAATTCCGTCTGCCGACGACGTTCTTTGTCCCGGCCTGGGTCGTGGAGAACTGGCCGAAACAGTGTCAGGCGATTGTCGAGCGCGGGCATGAGGTGGCTTATCACGGCTACAAACACGAATCCTTCTACGCCCTGACGCTGGAACAGCAAAAGGACGTGATGAAGCGGTCCCGCGAGGTGTTCTGGAAGCACCTGCACATCCGCGCCGAAGGTTTCCGCACGCCGTCCGGCGACTGGCGGGCAGAAACCCCGGCGATGCTGGTGGAGGCCGGCGTGACTTACTCCAGCAGCATGCGCGGCGATGACCGGCCGTACCTGGTGAATGTACCGGGCCACGCCACGCCGCTGGTGGAAATCCCCGGTCGCTGGGAAATGGACGACTACGCCTCCATCGCCTATACCCGCGCGCCGGACTTCCCTTCGGGGCTGGACCGCACCGCCAGCTACGCCCTGACCCTGGACAACTGGTGCCGCGAATACGACGGTGCCATGGATGAAGGGCTGTGCCTGACCACCCTGTTCCACCCCAAGATCACCGGCAAACCAGGACGCATCCTGTTGCTGGAAAAACTCTTCGAACACATGCGCCAACGCGACGACGTCTGGTTCGCCACCTGCCGCGACGTCGCCCAGTGGTGGCTGAAGGAACATCACCATGGTTGATTCCACTGTCTGGCCCAAGGGCTACCGCTGCGCCGTGGTACTGACCGTCGACTACAACGACATCCACGGCATTCTCACCCAGGCCCCGGAAGTCGCCGGACGCGACAAGACCCTGTCGGTCTGGCGCTACGGCACCCAACGCGGCGTGGAGCGTTTGCTCGCTTTGTTCAAGGAGCTCGGTGTTTCCAGCAGCTGGTTCGTACCCGGTATCGTCGCCGAGGAAAACCCCGAGCATATTCGTGCGATCCAGGCGGGCGGACATGAGATTGCCTGCGCCGGGTATCACCATCAGAACTACGACAGCCTCGACCTCGCCGCGCAGAGCGCCGACATTGCCAAAGGATGCGCGGCGTTGACGGCGCTGACCGGTCAGCGTCCCACCGGTTTCCGCATCCCCGCCGGCAACGGTGCACCGGGCTTCATCGAGGCGTTGAGGGATCAAGGCATTCGCTGGTCGTCGTCTTGGCGTGGTGATGACTTGCCGTTCGCTCACCCGACCGCGCCCGACGTGATCGAGTTGCCCCTGCATTACGAACTGGAGGACGAACCCTACTTCGCCTTCAATCTCAGCCCGGCGGTGCCGCCGGCGCAATCGCGGATCGCATCCTACAGCCACACCCTGGGCAACCTGCAAATGGACTTCGCCGGGTTTCATCGCTTCGGTCTGTGCTACGTGTTGCGCCTGCATCCGGAAATCATCGCTACGCCAGGGCGCATTGGTGTGTTGCGTGAGTTGCTCGAAGGGATTTTGCAGCACGATGACGTATGGATCGCTACCGGTGCTGATGTCGCCCAGTGGTGGGCGGAATCCGCAGCGCCCATCACCGAAGATCATCCGGCGTCGGTGTATGAGCGGCATTATCGGGACTACGTGCTATGACAGAACGCATGCAACGACTGGCGAAATTTTGCGTGGATACACGGTTCGAGGACCTGCCACCCGCACTGGTGGAACAGGCCAAGCGTCACATCCTCGATACTTTCGGCGCGACCCTAGCCGGGGCAGACAGCGAAGTCGCGAAAACGGCACGGCAGGTATTCGAAGACGAAACGGGCGACACCTTGGTCTGGAGCACTCGCCAGCGGGTCGGCGCCGCCCAGGCAGCCATGCTCAACGGCATCGCCGCCCATGCCCTGGAACTGGACGACACCGGTGGCTGCGATCACTCCGGCGCCGTAGTGCTGCCGGCGGTCATGGCGGCGGTGTCGATGGCCGGGCAACCGGTGAGCGGCCGCGAGTTCATCACGGCCGTGGTGATCGGTTACGAAGTCGGGCGCCGAGTGCTCGAAGCCTGCGGCGGCTACTCAGCCCATAACGGCGCTGGCTGGCACTCCACGGCGACCTGCGGGGTGTTCGGCGCCGCAGCCGCCAGTGCACGGATTTTTCGATTGAATGCCGGGCAAACCTTGTCGGCACTGGGCATCGCCGGCAGCTTCAGCGGTGGCTTGTGGGCTTTCATCCACGACGGCTCGCAAAGTAAAAAACTGCACAGTGGCCGGGCCGCCGAAGGGGGATTGCTGGCGGCGCGGTTTGCGCAGCAGGGCATCAGTGGTCCAACAAAGTTGTTCGAGGATGTCTGGGGCGGCTTTTTGCAGACACTTGCCAGCGCCAACTCAACCCCCGAAGCACTGGATGCCGATCTCGGCGCCGTATGGAAACTCGCCCGCTGCTCGATCAAGCCCTACGCCTCGTGTCGCGGCACGCATTCGGCCATCGATGCGTTGGGGCTTTTGCTCGACCAATTGAATGTGCCAGTCGATCAGGTCGAAGACATACAGGTTTCGCTGTGCAGTTTTCTCAAGGACATGTGTGGCGGCCAGGAAGTCGGCACCCTCGCGGCGGCACAGATGAGCCTGGCGTATGCACTGGCGGCACGGCTGGTACATGGCCATTGTCGATTGCAGGCCTATGACGATGAAGCGCGCAACGATCCACGCATTGTCCAGTGGATGTCACGCATTCGCCTTGAAGTGGACCCGCTACTGTCCGAGGATGGCGAGCCCGTGGTGACACTGCGGACCGTGGACGGTCGGCAAGCGAGCCTGTGCGTTGAAGTGCCGTTGGGCGCGCCGGGTAATCCGCTGAGTGATGGGCTGCTTGCGGAGAAGTTCTTCAGTTTGGCGATGCGGGTCATGTCCCGGGAGCGGGTTGAGGAACTGCTCGGGCAGTTGTGGCGGATTGAAGAATTGGAATCGGTTCGTACTCTGGATCGGTGGCTGACTTGATGTTTGTGCCATCCGCGATGGCAGCGACGCGATATTGCGGCGAACACCAACAATCTGAATAAGGACATTTGCACCACCGTGGCCACTTACTCGCTCGTTATCCGCCGCTTGATGATCGTTTCACTGACGATCGTGGTCAGCCGCGCCATCACCAGCCCCTTGCTCACGCTGTTCCTGAGCAACAAGCTGGGCCTCAACCAACAGGACGTTGGCTTGCTGCTCGGTATCGCGGTGTTCATCTCCACCCTGCTGGCGCTTTACGGCGGCTATATCATCGACCGCCTGGAAAAGCGCCGGCTGCTGATCCTGGCGATGCTCTCCAGCGCTATCGGCTTCGTACTGCTGACCTTTGCCGAAAACCTCTACCTGACCACCGCCACCCTGGTGATCACCGAGACCGCGTCAGCGCTGTTCCTCATCGGCTCCAAAGCGATCCTCAGCGAAAACCTGCCCATGGGCCAGCGGGCCAAGGCGTTTTCCCTGCGCTACACGCTGACCAACATCGGCTATGCCACAGGCCCCATGCTCGGCGTGGTGATTGCCGGGGTCTATCCGATCGCACCGTTCCTGATTGCCGGTGGCATCGCGTTCTTCAGCATCTTCCTGATGACAGGCATTCCCAGGGATTCGGCGCAGACACCCGCCATTGGGCAACCCCAGAGTTTCCTGAAAACCCTGGTCACCCTGAAAAACGACCGCACCCTGATCATGTTCACTTGCGGCTGCCTGCTCAGCACCGTGGTGCACGGGCGTTACACCCTCTACTTGTCGCAATACCTGCTGGTGACCCACGATTCCAAACGCGCCCTGGAAATCATGGCCGCCCTGCTCGCCTGCAACGCCATCAGCGTGATCCTGCTGCAGTACCAGATCGGCCGGTTCCTCAATCGCGAGAAGCTGCGCTACTGGATTGCCGCGGGCACCAGCCTGTTCATCCTTGGCCTGATCGGCTTCAGCCTGGCCGACAGCATGGTGAGTTGGTGCGTGGCGATGTTCATCTTCACCCTCGGTGAAATGATCATTTACCCGGCCGAATTCCTTTTCGTCGACACCCTGGCCCCGGAAGAGCTGCGCGGCAGCTATTACGGAGCCCAGAACCTGGCGGCCCTCGGTGGCGCCCTGAGCCCGATGATTTGTGGCTTTCTATTGATGCACTCCCCCGCGCCCACGATGTTCTATGCCTTGAGCACACTGACCGCGATGGGTGGGTTCCTGTGTTTCATGAGCGGTCGTCGGGTGGCTATAGTGCAAAAATAATGCATTGGAACCGCAATAATATGAACCTTTCAGTGGCACGAGCTGGTGGTTGAATTTCTCCAGAAAACTGTCGACGACCTGCTCGTGCACAAAGAGGATCTTCAAGGCGGTGCAACGCTGGCCGTTGAACGACAGCGAACCCTGCGCGGATCACGCGCAGACCGTCAGTCCCACTTTGGGCACCGGGTTAATACATGCACCACGCCATCCGCCAGCACCATCACCCCCGGCACACCCGCCGCACGCAAGGCCTGTTCGTCCAGTCGGGTTACATCACGCAGCTGGACCCGCACTCGCGTTATCGCGATGCGCTGTTGCGACGCCAGGTTATCCAGCCCACCCAGCGCGGTGACCACGCTCGACGGCAGGTCCGTAGAAAGCCTGGCAGCCACCTTCGGCTCATCCACCAGCAGATCCGGGGTCAATGCCCTCCAGAACGCCCGTTGCATTTTCTCGAACATGTTCAGTTCTCCAACACCTGTGAAGTTTCGACCATCGCCTGCTGCTGCGAAGACAAGGCCTCGCGGACCTGCTCAGCGCTCTCCAGCCCGAGTATCTGATGCGCGACTGCCTGACAGTCGCTGAGGTCGACCTCGCGAATCGCGGCCTTGATCGCCGGAATCAGCGGCACGCTGACCGACAGTTCATCCACCCCAAGCCCCAGCAACAGCGGCACCGCCAGAGTCTCCGAAGCCAGCGCGCCACACACCCCGACCCACTTGCCATGGGCATGGGCGGCCTTCACGGTGCTGGCGATCAAGCGCAGTACCGAGGGGTGAAAACTGTCGGCCTGACTGGCCAGACGCGGGTGATCGCGGTCCATGGCCAGGGTGTATTGGGTCAGGTCGTTGGTGCCGATGGAGAAGAAGTCCACCTCGGGGGCAAACAGGTCCGCCATCAATGCCGCGGACGGGACTTCGATCATGATGCCCAGTTTCGGCAGCTCCTTGAGCCCGAGCACCAGCGCCTCTTCTTCCAGCATCTGCCGCGCCAGGCGCAGCTCCGACAACTGGCTGACCATCGGCAGCATGATGTGCAGACGGGCCAGACCGGCGCTGCTCAGAATTGCCCGGAACTGCTCGCGCAACAGCTGCGGACGCTCCAGGCACAAGCGAATTCCGCGCATGCCCAGAAACGGATTGGCCTCGCTGTCCATTGGCACGTAGGCCAGCGGTTTGTCGCCGCCCACATCCAGTGTGCGCACCACCAGATTGCGCTCTGGCCCAAGGGCCCGGGCGATGGCGCTGTAGGTGACCGCTTGCTCGTCATGACTGGGCGCGCTGTTGCGCTCCAGATAAAGAAACTCCGAACGCAGCAGACCGACACCCTCGCCGCCTAGCGTCATCGCCTGCTCGACCTCAAGCAGTGAGGCAACGTTGGCCGTCACCTCGAAATGATGGCCGTCACGGGTACAGGCCGCCAGCGAAGCCTGCTCGAGTTCGCGCTGATGCCGTTGCCGTTGCTGCTGACGTTTGCCGCGCAGCTGTTCGATAGCCGACAGTTCAGGGTCCAGGTGCAACTCACCCTTGTCCGCATCGAGCAGCACTCGGGTTCCGCTGGCCAGCGACAGCACCTGCACTGGTAAACCACACACCGCTGGCAAACCCAAGGCCTGGGCGAGTATCGCCACATGGCTGGTGGCACCGCCGCCCACAGTGGCGAAACCCAACACCTTGTCGGTATCCAGGGCAGCGGTCTGCGACGGTGTCAGTTGTTCGGCAATCAAAATCGCCTGGTCCGGCAACTCCCAGATACCGTCCGGCACCCCGAGAATCAGCTTGAGCACACGCTGGCCGACATCCATCAGGTCCAACGCCCGCTCGGCCAACAAGGTGTTGCCCAGCGACTTGAACAGCGTAGCGGTGGCTTCAGTAGCACTGTTCCAGGCAAACGCCGCGCTCTTGCCCTCAGCAATCAGGGCCTGGGCTTGCTCCAGCAGACTCGGGTCTTCCAGTAACTCCTGATGTGCCTTGAAGATATCCTCCTGCGCCTTGCCTTGAGCGTTGTCGCGCAAGTGTTGCAGTGCCTGCGTCGCGCGGGTCAGCGCACGCTCCAGCGACTCGCGCTCCACGCGTTGATCCGCGGCAAACTCAGGCACCTCCAGGGCGCGCTCAGCCACCTGCACCACCTGCCCAAAGGCCGAACCCGCCGAAGCACAGACTCCGCGCAACAGCTTCGTCGACACCTCCTGCGCCTGAACCACCGGCGCTACGACCGCCACCGCAGTCACGGCCTCACCGCAACCATCTGCTAGTAGTTGGGCCAACGTGCTGATTGCCAATTCGGCATCTTCGCCCACCGCACTGACCTGCAGCGCATCGCCGTGAACCGTCTGCAACGCCATGATCGCCACCAGGGACTTGGCGTTTGCGCTGTCCTGCTGCTTGTGCAGGCAAATGCTTGCCGCAAAACCTTTCGCCGCCTGCGCAAAGATCGCCGCCGGCCGCGCGTGCAGACCATTGGCGTTGGGCAGGTGGACCGGTTTGGAGAACAGCGCTTCGCCCTCCTCCTGCGCAACGCTCGAACGCGGATCGCCGAGGCTCAGGCGCAACACGGGCTGGGCACACGCCACCAGACCATCGTCAGGTGTCAGCAGGCTGAAGGGCTCGCCACTGACCAACAGCATCAAGGTCAACAGGCTGCGGGCATGCAGGGCTACATAGTCGGCATCGAACTCGATCAACGGTTGTCCGGCCTCGACACGCTGGCCCTGCTCGACCAAGGCGCTAAACCCCTTACCCGCCAGGTTCACGGTGTCCAGACCAATGTGCAGCAACACCTGTACGCCGCTGTCATCGGTGATGCTGATCGCATGGCCACTGTGTTGAAGGTTGCTGATCACGCCGGCCAACGGCGCGCAAAGGGTCTGCGAGGTCGGATCGATGCACAGGCCGTCGCCGATCACCCGGCTGGCGAACACCGGATCCGGCACGTGATCAAGTGGCACCAGCACCCCGGACAGCGGCGCCAGCAATTGCAATGGTTGGGTTATGGTCATGACTTCACCTGCGGTTTTGTTCTTTGAAGTGCCGATGGAGCGCGAGCTCCGACAGCATCGCTTATTTCCACCAGTACTCGACTTGCAATCCGACGTTCGCACCATGCAGCGCCGTGCCGAACGCGCCGGTATCGGACAACGCTGAACCTTGTGCCAGTTCATTGGCCGCACGTTTGGCCGCTTCGTTCCAGCTGGCATAGGTGTAGTACAAACGCACCTCGGGACGTTCCCAGAACCCCGGGCCTTTTGGCGACCAGGTCGGGACAAAGGAGAATTTACTCAACTTGCGCGTACCTCCTGGGGCCTCGACCTGATCGTGCCCCAGTTCAGTCACCAACTTGAATTGGTCGGTGATCGCATAAGCCGGGCGAACGCCCAGGGAAATCCAGTTCTGGCCGTTACCGTCCGGGCGGATATCCTTCTGATAGACCGCTTCGACCTGGCCACCAAAACGCGGTGTCACTTGCCAGTCGAAGAACTCCACCAGCCGGTAGCTCTTGTTGCTGTCGTCCAGGCCCACATCGCCGGTGTAACCCAACCCGGTGCCAGGCCCTTCGCCGTATTGCAGCGCCAGTTTGTTCTTACCGCCGAGGAAGTTTTTCTGCACATGCTGGGCGGTGATGGCCCAACCTGCGTGCGCATCGCTGCGGTGAGGTTTTTCGATGTAACTGAGGCCAAACTCCAGTTCACCGCCGGGGTTGGTCTGAAAACCTGCGACGTTGAAATCCTGCCGGGTGACATAATCCTTCTGGTACAGGTTGTCCTTGCGCGAAAAGGCGTAGCTGTATTTCAGGTCGCCGATCTTCACATCCTCAATACCACCACCCGTGGCGCTCTGGTTCCAGTAGTAGAAGTCGGAAATATGGATGTCGTTTCGTTTGTAGTAACGCCGCCCGGCCCACAACGAACCACCATTGAGACTCGGCAAGTTCGACCATTGTGCGTACATCTGCGGCATGCGCACCGAGCCGTTATCACCGTTGAACGTCAGGTCTTTGTCGTACTGGTTGTACAACGAAGCCATGCCGTCGACGCTCAGCACCGAGCCGTCGTCCAGGGTGTACACGTCCTGACGCAACTCCAGCTCGGCGTACTGCTCGCATTCGTTGCCCAAGCGGTATTTCGACTGGGCACCCTGCAGTTGAAAACACTGCTGAGGACCGCTGTTGACCGAAGTCCCGACGCCGCTACGCAAGTAACCGGCGAACTCCAAAGCCTGGGCCGAGAACGGCAACATCAGGCATGCGCACGATGCTGCAAGTTTGCGATTAATTGTTGTTTTCAAGAGCCGCCTCATTATTTTTATAGTGCTCATCCGGTAAAATCTGCGCGCAAGAAACCCCACGCAGTGCTCTGCGCGTTGTTTGAAGAGCGTGTTTTTAGTGGTCGGTCAGGTGCAGGACGAACGACTCGTAAGGCCGCAGGAATAGCTGCCGATTGCGGGTTGAACAGTCCTCGTAGTTGCTAATCACCAAGCGTTGCCCCATCGCGTCAGTGATCACCCCTTCGGGCAATTCAACTTCACACGCCGCGGCATAGAAGTTATTCACCACCAGTAAACGCTCACCTTTACCTTCGCGCAGGTAAGCCCAGACTTGCGTGTGTTCGGGCAAGAGCTGGCGATAGACACCGTCCTGGATCAGCGGCTCGCTACGACGCAAGGCGATCAGTTCGCGGTAGTGATACAGCACCGAGGCCGGGTCGTTGAACTGCTGCTCGACGTTGATCTGCGCCGCGTTCTCCGGCACGCCGATCCAGGGTTCGATGCTGCTGAAACCGGCGTGGGCTTGATCATTCCAGTGCATCGGTGTGCGGCCGTTATCCCGGGACTTCTGCATGATCGCCGCCATGCTTTCAGCCTCGGACTCACCGGCATCACGCTTGAGCCGGAAGATGTTCAGCGTCTCGACATCGCGGTACTGCTCGATGCTCTCAAAGCCCGGGTTGGTCATGCCCAACTCTTCACCCTGATAGATGAACGGCGTGCCCTGAAGAAAATGCAGCGCGGTGCCGAGCATCTTCGCCGACACCACGCGGTGTTCGCCGTCATCACCAAACCGCGAAACCACTCGCGGCTGATCGTGGTTACACCAGAACAGCGCATTCCAGCCGCCACCGGCCTGCATGCCGGTCTGCCAGTCGGAAAGGATGCGCTTGAGTTCGAGGAAGTCGAAGTCAGCGCGAATCCACTTCTGCAGGTTCGGGTAATCAACCTTCAGGTGATGAAAGTTGAAGGTCATCGACAGTTCTTTCGAGTCCGCTCGCGAGTAACGAATGCAATGTTCCAGGCTGGTGGAAGACATCTCGCCGACGTTGATCAGGTCATGGCCTTCAAAGACTTCGCGGTGCATTTCCTGCAAGTAGTCGTGCACGTTCGGACCGTCGGTGTAGAAACGCCGACCATCGCTGTTGTCCTCGGGAAAATCTGCTGGCTTGGAGATCAGGTTGATCACGTCCAGGCGGAAACCGCCCACGCCCTTGTCACGCCAGAAGCGCATCATCTTGAAGACTTCAGCGCGCACCTGCGGATTATCCCAGTTCAGGTCGGCCTGAGTGTGGTCGAACAGGTGCAGGTAGTACTGACCGGTTTGCGCCTCGAACTCCCAGGCCGAACCACCGAACTTGGATTCCCAGTTGTTCGGCTGATCGCGCCAGATATAGAAGTCGCGGTATGGGTTATCGAGACTGCTGCGGGCCTGCTGGAACCACTGGTGTTCGATGGAGGTGTGATTGACCACGATATCGAGCATCAACTTGATACCGCGTTTACCAGCCTCGGCGATCAGCAACTCGCAGTCAGCCATGGTCCCGTAGCTCGGGTCGATGGCGTAGTAGTCGCTGATGTCGTAGCCATTGTCGCGTTGGGGCGAACGCAGGAACGGGGTGATCCACAGACAATCGACACCCAGCCATTGCAGGTAATCGAGCTTGGCCACCACCCCGAGCAGATCGCCCGTGGGGTTGCCGGCGTGGCTGTGAAAACTCTTCGGGTAGATCTGGTAGATCACCGAACGCTGCCAGTCTTGCATGGCGTATTCCTTCTTAAATATGTACTGGCCCCTACGGGCGATGGCGATCTATCAGGCGACGCGATACCCGGGCCGAACGATTTTCATGCTCAAGCCACAGGTCAAAAGGAACGGTACGACCATGGCGATGACCATCCCGACCACGAACATCGGGATGTATTGCGGGATGATCGAGATGAAACCGGGCAAGCCGCCGACACCGATCGCCGAGGCCTGAACCTTGTTCAGCGACAGGAACATGCAGCCCAGCGCCGAGCCGATCAACGCTGCGTAGAACGGAAACTTGTAGCGCAGGTTGACGCCGAACATGGCCGGTTCGGTGATGCCGAAATAGGCGGAAATCGCTGAGGTCGAGGCCATGCTTTTATCCCGCACACTGCGGGTCATGTAGAACACCCCGAGTGCCGCGCTGCCTTGTGCGAGGTTGGACATGACGATCATCGGCCAGATGAAGGTGCCGCCCTGGGTGGAAATAAGCTGCAAATCGACCGCAAGAAACATGTGGTGCATGCCGGTAATCACCAGCGGCGCATACAGCAGACCGAAAATCGCCCCGCCGACCATCGGCGCCAGGTCAAACAAGGTCACCACGCCTTCGGTGATCAGAATCCCCAGGTGACGGGTCACCGGACCGATCACGGCCAGCGCCAACACCCCGGTCACGACGATCGTGGTAATTGGCACCACCAGCAGTTGAATGGCATTGGGTACCCGCGCCCGCAGCCATTTTTCAATGACGCTCATGACGTAGGCGGCCATCAGGATCGGCAGAATCTGACCTTGGTAGCCGACCTTCTCGATCTTGAACCAGCCAAAAATATCGAAGTACGGCAGGCTCTGGCCGTCCAGCCCGGCCACCGCCTTGCCGTAGTTCCAGGCGTTGAGCAGGTCCGGGTGAACCAGCATCAGCCCCAGCACGATGCCAAGGATTTCACTGCCGCCAAAACGCTTGGCTGCCGACCAGCCGACCAGCGCCGGGAGGAACACGAACGAGGTGTTGGCCATCAGATTGATCAAGCTCCAGACACCGTCCAGCGTCGGGTAGGCCTCAAGCAGGGTCTTGCCGGCAATGAACATGCCTTTGGCGCCGATCAGGTTGTTCACCCCCATCAGCAGGCCGGCAATGATCAGCGCCGGCAGAATCGGCATGAACACATCGGAGAACACCCGCACCAGACGCTGCATGGCATTGGTTTTATCGACGCCCTTTTGTTTCACGTCGGCGATGGTCGACGCAGCAAGCCCTGTCTGCTCGCGCAGCGCGGCGTAAACCTTCTCGACTTCGCCGGGACCGATGACCACCTGAAACAGTCCGCCGGTGAAGAACGAGCCTTTGACCAGGTCGATCTGATTCAGCGTCGTACTGTCGACCCGCTGTGGGTCTTTGAGGGCCAGGCGCAGTCGCGTGACGCAATGTGCGGCCTGTTCAAGGTTGTCGGCACCACCGAGGCTATGAAGCAGCTCGCTGGCGATAGTCGCGTAGTCATGGCTCATGCTTTTCATCCACTGTGTTTTTTGTTGTTTGGCAGCACACCGAAGCGAAAAATACTCGTCTGTACGAGTTAAAGCAACAACTCGTACAGACGAGTTTGGGTTTATTTATCGATGACCCGTCCAGCGGCGATATTTCCAACAGCCACGACCGCCCCGCCATTTGTGCAATAGACAAACCCTCACGCGTTCCCTAAGGTTCCTGCCTTGAGCACAACGCAGCCATTCCCATGAGCAAATACAACCAGATCTACAGCGATCTGCTTACCAGCATCACCACCGAACGTCTGGAACGCGGCGCCCGACTGCCTTCCGAGACCGAATTGATGGACAGCTACCAGGCCAGTCGCGGTACTGTGCGCAAAGCCATAGAACTGCTTCAGGAACGCGGCTTCGCGCAAAAAATTCACGGTAAAGGCACCTTCGTGCTGTCGCCCAATCCGATCGAATTCCAGCTCGGCGGTATCGTCAGTTTCCAGGAAACCCACCCAAGGCTGGGCAATGATGTCAGCACCGAGGTGGTGGCGTTCGAGCAGTTCCCCCTGCAAGGTGCCTTGCGCGAACACCTGAAAGCCGAAGAAGGTAGCCTGATCACGCGGATCAAACGCGTGCGTCGAATCGATGGCAAACGGGTCATCCTCGACATCAACCACTTCGTCGCCGATCTCATTCCGGGGCTGAATTGCGAGATTGCCGAGCATTCGATCTATGCCTTCATCGAACAGACGCTGCAACTGCAAATCAGCTACGCCCAGCGCACCATCGAAGCCGTACCGCGAGGCAAGGACGACCAGCAGCACCTTGACCTGGAGGGGCAGAGCCATGTGATCGTGGTCAGCAACCAGACCTTTTTGCAGGACGGCCGACAGTTCGAGTACACCGAGTCGCGGCATACCCTGGACAAGTTTTACTTTTCGGATGTGGCTAGACGATGAAAGCATCGGTAGCGACCTGCTGCCGACGCTCGGAATCGCTGGGGGATCATCTCTGGATCAACAGGACAAATCGGTCTTCGTTCCCCGTGTTTTCGTTACAGGAGGGTTGTTCCAGTTGGAATCCGCAACGATCGAGAACTTTTCTGGAGCCAACATTTTCCTTGAAGGCATACGCAACCAATTGCGTAAGTCCCCAGCGCGTCTTTGCTTCCTGTATCAGATGCCTCAACACCAGAGTGGCCAGCCCCTGCCCGCACGCGCTCTGAGCAATCCGATAGCCGACTTGCGCAGAACGGGTCGATGAGTCGATGCTTTTCAGATTGGCTCGCCCCACGATTCTTTGACTGGAATCCTCGATGACAAACGGGTGCCAGGCGCCGATGGCAAAATCGGACAAATAGCTTTCTATATGATCGGCGACACCCTGCAACGAGTAAAAAGCAGGATCGCGCGCATCAATATGGGATTCGAACCATTCACGGTTATGGATTTCGAAAGCCAATAACGCTTCAGCGTCAGTCTTTTTCAGCTCGCGAACGTTATACGATTCCATTCATCACCTCTCCTTTGCCTTGTGCCGAAATGGCTCAAGTTTATCTCATACCTGAACAACCTTGCCGGGCCGAGCCTTCCCCGCCTCGAGTCCGAGCGGCTTGCACAAAACATATGGATAAACGTATATTCAGATAACCATATGTATCGAGCCGCGCCAATGCTCAACCCTGCCGCCGTATTCAAATGCCTGTCCGACGAAACCCGCGCCCGAGCCACTTTGCTCATCACTCGTGAAGGCGAGTTATGTGTTTGTGAGCTGGTCTGCGCCCTGGACGACAGTCAGCCTAAAATTTCCCGCCATCTTGCACAGCTTCGCGGCTGCGGCCTGCTTCTGGACCGCCGCCAAGGGCAATGGGTGTATTACCGGCTCAACCCTGATCTGCCCGCGTGGGTTCGTGACGTTCTCGAGGCAACGTTGCTGGCGAACGCCGACTGGCTTGCGCAAAACAGCACTCGCCTTGCCGCGATGGGTGACCGTCCGCTCAACACTTCCGCCTGCTGCTGACCCTTCATTCATCGAGACTGCGCATGTTCACTGCATTTACCATTTTCCTGCTCACCATGGTGCTGGTCATCTGGCAACCCAAGGGTCTGGGCGTCGGCTGGAGCGCCTCCCTGGGAGCCGTTCTGGCACTGCTTGCTGGCGTCGTGACGCTGGACGATATTCCGCTGGTGTGGGCCATTGTCTGGAACGCCACCGCGACGTTCATCTCGCTGATCATCATCAGTCTGTTGCTCGATGAGGCCGGGTTCTTCCAGTGGGCCGCCTTGCATGTGGCGCGCTGGGCCAAGGGTGACGGGCGTCGCCTGTTCGTATTCACGATACTGCTGGGGGCCGGCGTATCCGCTCTGTTTGCCAACGACGGTGCGGCCCTGATTCTGACCCCCATCGTTGTTTCCATACTGCTCGCATTGCGCTTTTCGCCAACGTCTACCCTGGCGTTCGTCATGGCGGCCGGTTTTATCGCCGACACGGCGAGCTTGCCCCTGGTGGTGTCCAATCTCGTCAACATCGTTTCAGCCGACTACTTCGACCTGGGTTTCAGCGAATACGCCGCCATCATGGTGCCGGTCAATTGCGTTGCCGTGGCGACCACGCTCGTGGTGCTGTACCGGTTTTTCCGGCGTGACATCCCCAGGCACTACTCTCTCGATGACGTGATGGATCCGCGACGCGCCGTGCGTGATCCCCTGACCTTCCGCGTCGGCTGGATGGTCCTCGGTCTGTTGTTGATCGGGCTGTTTGCGCTGGAACCCTTGGGCATTCCAGTCAGTGCAATCGCAGCGGTCTGTGCCGCGATGCTGTTCGCTGTGGCTGCGCGTGGGCATGTGATTTCCACCCGACGGGTGCTGCGTGAGGCGCCCTGGCAGGTCGTGATCTTTTCGCTGGGCATGTACCTGGTGGTGTACGGGCTGAAAAACGCCGGGCTGACCACCTACATGACCATGGCGCTGAACCACTTGGCCGAATTCGGCATCTGGGGCGCTGCATTGGGCACCGGTCTGCTCACGGCTTTACTGTCATCGGGCATGAACAACATGCCCACGGTGTTGGTGGGCGCACTGTCGATTCAAGCCAGTGACGCCACCGGCGTGGTGCGTGAAGCCATGATCTACGCCAATGTCATCGGCTCTGATCTGGGCCCCAAAATCACCCCCATCGGCAGTCTGGCCACCCTGCTCTGGCTGCATGTGCTGGAGCGCAAGGGCATCCGCATTACCTGGGGTTACTACTTCAAGGTCGGCGTGGTTCTGACGCTGCCGATTCTGCTCATCACCTTGTCTGCCCTGGCCTTGCGCCTGAGCGTTTAGCCCTGTGCGACTGCAAAGAGGAGTCACCATGCGCGTTCTGTTTATGTGTACCGCCAATAGCTGCCGCAGCATCCTGTCCGAAGCCATGTTCAACCATCTTGCCCCGCAAGGTTTTCAGGCGATCAGTGCCGGCAGCTTCCCCAAGGGTCAGGTGTTGCCCCGTAGCCTGAGCACGTTGCAAGAGGCCGGCATTGCCATCGACGGCTTGAGCAGCAAGGGCAATGAGGCTTTCGAAACCAACCCGCCGGACATCGTCATCACGGTCTGCGACAAGGCTGCCGGTGAGGCGTGCCCCGTGTACTTCGGGCCGGCACTGAAAGCGCATTGGGGCCTGGAAGACCCATCGGACATAAAGGGCGATGAAGCAACGGTAGCGGCGGCCTTCCACTTGACCCTGGCGCGCATCGAAACGCGCTGCCGGGCATTTCTGGACCTGCCGTTTGCACAACTTGACCGCGATGCGCTGAAGCGCGAACTCGACCGCATCGGCACGCTGTAACCGGAGCCCCCATGACCCATCCCCTGCCCAATCTCGACACGTCACTGACTCAACCCATCGCCAATGGACGCGACAACCAGCATAAGCCGCGCATCCTGTTGTTATACGGCTCCACGCGTGCGCGGTCGTTCAGTCGCCTGCTGGTCGAGGAAGCCGCCCGGTTGCTCGAACACTTCGGCGCCGAGACGCGGATCTTCAATCCATCAGGCCTGCCGTTGCCGGATGATGCACCGAACGATCACCCGAAAGTCCAGGAACTGCTCGAACTGATGCAATGGTCCGAAGGACAGGTCTGGTGTTCGCCAGAGCGCCACGGTTCCATGTCTGCGGTGTTCAAGGCGCAAATCGACTGGGTGCCGCTGGCGTTGGGCGCCGTTCGCCCGACCCAGGGGAAAACCCTCGCGGTCATGCAAGTCTGCGGCGGTTCCCAGTCCTTTAATGTGGTGAATCAACTTCGTGTGCTGGGGCGCTGGATGCGCATGTTCACCATCCCCAATCAATCCTCCGTGCCAAAGGCTTTTCTGGAGTTTGACGACGCCAATCGCATGAAACCCTCGTCGCTGTACGACAGGGTGGTGGACGTCATGGAGGAACTGGTGAAATTTACCCTGCTGCTACGGGATCGCCCCGATCTGGTTGACCGCTACTCGGAACGAAAAGAGTCAGCGCAGGAACTGACTCAGCGCGTGAATCAGCGGTCGATCTGAATGTAGAGATGTACCCCTTGGCCCGATAACCGAAAAAGTCGCAAACCCCACAACGCTTCAGGGCTTGCGACTCTTTGCGATACGTCCCTCAAGCTCCCGGGACGTTTTCTACGGTATGCCTGCCATGTTCATTGCCGAACGTGCAGGTTTAGTTCTCCACCTCAACCGCGTCGAAATCCGGGGCGTCCGGGGCGTCCGCCACATCCTCTCGGGCGTCTTTCGCCTCGACTTTGGCAGCGTCTCTGGCGGCATCTGCGTCGGCCTTGGCGGCGTCCCTGGCTGCATCTGCAGCGGCCCGGGCAGCGTCCCTGGCTGCATCTGCATCTGCGCCCGCTACGCCAGCAGCTTTTGCGGCATCCCTGGCTGCATCTGCTTCAGCTCTGGCTGCGTCCCGGGCTGCATCTGCAGTCGCTTTTGCCGCATCCCGGGCGGCATCTGCATCAGCCCTGGCAGCGTCTCTGGCTGCATTGGCATCAGCTCTGGCAGCGTCCCTGGCTGCATCTGCGGCGTCGTTGTCATTGTCATTCGCGTTGTCGTTGTCATCGTCGTTGTCATGCGCATTGCCCGGGCCTCTGTTCCCGGCCATACCACCACGGTCAGCGTTGCCGTGCCCCGGGCCTCCATGACCGTCAGCGCCATGGCCTTCACCGCCATGGCCGCCTCCGTCCCCATGGTCGCCGCCACCGTGACCGCCTCCGCCGTCACCACCGTGACCACCGCCTCCGGAGCCACCGCCACCACCGTGACCACCACCGCCTCCACCACCGCCGCCATCTTTGGCATATACGCTGGAGAAACTACCGATGTAATCAGGCACCAGGACTGTCGATGCCGACAGGACTCCACCGATTGCCAGAGCCAATAAACATTTCTTGAGCAGCATGATGCACCTCCGCTTGGAGTTGCGTCGCCATCTCCGTATCGAACGCAATGTCCAGTGAGTTCCCGGCCGCCCATTGGAGCAGCCAGCCAACCGGCACGGCCATAAATCTGCAGCAATCACGTGCAACTGCGGTATCCGCACGATCCCTGAGAGCCAGTTGGCATCATTGTGTGGGAAACATTCCCACAGTATTTTTAGATAAGTGCATTCAGCCCGAGTTCAACAAAAGAGCATCAGGACTGACGTATGGGTTGAGCAAAAACTTCAACCTGACCCGAATGGTTAAAACCGGCACGACGATGGGTGCCGGTTACCTGCAACATCAGTCCTTCATTTTTTTATGGACACAATCGTGGCTCTACCGCCCTCCAACCGAAAGGAAAACGATACATGGTCTCCAACCTCCAGCCCTTTCAGTTGATCCTCCGTCACTGAAAAAGCCATGGTCATCGGTGGCCATTGCACCGCTGGAACGGCGCCGTGAGCGAGGGTCACCGCATGCTTCGCAGGATCGATCGCCTTGATCGTACCCTCGGCGCTGGCAACAGGAGCCGGCTTCGATTCCTGCTTCATTTCCATGTCGCCCATACCCCCCATTTTCATTCCTGGCATGTCCTGCGCGTAGGTAGAAAGCGACAACACAACGGCCGTGCTTGCGACTGCAACAAGGGTCAGCTTCATACGACTTTTCCTTCAAGGGTGAGTGGTTCGGTAGAGAGCTGCCGACGCCGCATCAAGCGATAGGCAGCCGGAATGACAAACAGGGAGAGCAAGGGCGCCGTGACCATACCGCCGACCATCGGCGCGGCGATGCGGCTCATCACTTCGCTGCCCGTACCGCTGCCCAACAGGATGGGTAACAGGCCGGCAATGATGACGGCCACGGTCATGGCCTTGGGGCGAACCCGCTGCACAGCACCTTCACGAATCGCCGCCACCAGTCCGCGCTCAGTGCAGTCGCCAAGGTCTTCACGTTCGGCCCAGGCATTCTTCAGATAGAGCAGCATGATGACGCCGAACTCGGCAGAAACCCCGGCCAGTGCGATAAAGCCGACCCCGGTGGCAACCGACAGGTTATATCCCAACAGATAGAGGAACCATGCCCCGCCAGTCAGCGCGAACGGCAGAGTGGCCATGATCAGCAAAGCCTCGTCGAATCGGGCGAACGTCAGGTAGAGCAGCACGAAGATGATCAACAGCGCGGCTGGCACCACCAGTTTGAGGCGTGCGTTGGCCCTTTCGAGAAACTCGAACTGCCCGGAATAGCTCAGGCTCATGCCCGGTTGCAACTTGACCTGTTCATTGACGACCCGACGCAGATCGGCAACCACCGAGGCAATGTCCCGACCACGCACATCGATGTACACCCAGCCTGAAGGTCGTGCGTTTTCGCTCTTGAGCATCGGCGGACCGTCGCTGACCTTGACCTTCGCCACCGTGCCAAGGGTGATCTGACTACCCAGCGGGGTATAGATCGGCAGTTGCTCCAGGGCGCCGAGCGAGTCGCGCCACTCTCGTGGGTAACGTACGTTGATCGGGAAACGTGCAAGCCCTTCAATGGTCTCGCCGACATTTTCACCGCCGATGGCACCGGCGACGATGGACTGCACATCGGCGATATTCAGTCCGTAGCGGGCGGCGGCTTTGCGGTCGATATCCACATCGATATAGCGGCCGCCGGTCAGTCGCTCGGCCAGCGCCGAACTGACACCGGGCACGTCCTTGGCCACTCGCTCGACCGCCTGGGTGACAGCATCAATTTCCGCCAGATTGCTGCCGGCAACCTTCACACCGATCGGGCTCTTTATACCCGTCGCCAGCATGTCGATACGGTTGCGAATCGGCGGAATCCAGATGTTGGTCAGGCCGGGCACGCGCACCACGCGATCCAGTTCCTCCACCAGTTTTTCCTGGGTCATGCCTGGGCGCCATTGCTCATGTGGTTTGAACTGGATCGTGGTTTCGAACATTTCCAGCGGTGCCGGGTCGGTGGCGGTTTCGGCACGACCGGCTTTACCGAAGACGTGTTCGACCTCTGGTACGGTCTTGATCAAGCGGTCGGTCTGTTGCAGCAGTTGCGCCGCTTTCTGCGCCGATAATCCCGGCAGAGCCGAAGGCATATAGAGCAGGTCGCCCTCATCCAGCGGGGGGAGAAATTCGCCACCCAAGCGAGACATTGGCCATAGCGCACTGACAAAAACCAACAGTGCCACCAGCATCGTGGTCTTTGGTCGACGCAAGACTGCGTCCAGGGTTGGCTGATAGATCCGAATCAACCACCGGTTCAACGGGTTCTGTTGTTCACCGGGAATTCGCCCGCGAATCCAGTAACCCATCAGCACTGGCACCAGGGTCACTGACAACCCCGCCGCTGCGGCCATGGCGTAGGTCTTGGTGAACGCCAACGGGCCGAACAGCCGTCCTTCCTGAGCTTCCAGCGTGAACACCGGAATGAACGACAGCGTGATGATCAACAAACAGAAGAACAGAGCCGGGCCTACCTCTGCCGCCGCTTCGGTCATTACATGCCAATGACGCTCACCCTTCAGTTCTTCGCCAGGATTGGCTATGTGCCACGCCTCAACCTTCTTGTGGGCGTTCTCGATCATCACCACGGCGGCATCGACCATGGCGCCGATGGCGATGGCAATCCCGCCCAGGGACATGATGTTGGCGTTGATCCCCTGGTATCGCATGACGATGAAGGCAATCAACACACCAACAGGCAGGGAGATGATCGCCACCAGGGATGAGCGCAGGTGCCAGAGGAAGATCCCGCACACCAACGCGACGACGATGAACTCCTCAATGAGCTTGTGGCTGAGGTTTTCCACGGCGCGGTCGATCAGCTTGCTGCGGTCGTAGGTGGTGACGATTTCCACACCGGCCGGCAGACTGCTTTTCAGTTCGTCGAGTTTGGCCTTGACCGCAGCAATGGTCTGGCGAGCGTTCTTGCCGCTACGCAAAATCACTACGCCGCCGACCGTCTCACCTTCACCGTCGAGTTCGCTGATGCCACGCCGCATTTCCGGACCCAACTGGATCGTGGCCACATCGCCGAGGGTCACTGGCACGCCGCCCGCACCCAACTTGAGTGGGATCGCCCGAAAGTCATTGAGCGTCTTCAAATAGCCAGAAGCGCGCACGATGAACTCGGTCTCTGCCATCTCCAGCACCGCGCCACCGGTTTCCTGGTTGGCCTTGCCAATAGCCTCGGTCACTTCTGCCTGAGTGATGCCGAGGCTGGCCAGTTTGAGCGGATCAAGCTGCACCTGGTACTGCTTGACCATCCCCCCCACGGTGGCCACTTCCGCCACATTGGGCAGGGTCTTGAGTTCGAACTTGAGGAACCAGTCCTGAAGTGCTCGAAGCTGCGCCAGATCGTGTCCGCCACTGCGATCCACCAACGCGTACTGATAAATCCAGCCTACTCCCGTCGCATCCGGCCCCAACGCCGGCCTGGCGCTGGCCGGCAACCGGCTTTGTATCTGGCTCAGGTACTCCAACACCCGCGAGCGAGCCCAATACAAGTCAGTGCCGTCTTCAAACAGCACGTAAACAAAGCTGTCACCAAAGAACGAGTAACCACGCACCGTCCTGGCACCCGGCACCGAAAGCATGGTGGTGGCCAACGGATAGGTCACCTGGTTTTCGACGATCTGCGGTGATTGGCCCGCAAAGGGAGTACGGATGATGACTTGAACATCGGAGAGATCCGGCAATGCATCAATGGGCGTGCTCTGCACCGACCAGATACCCCAAGCCGTGACGAACAACGTCGCCAGTAGCACCAGGAATCGGTTGGCCACCGACCAACGAATCAGGGCAGCGATCATGGCTGGCCCCCCGATTTTTCCAGACGCTCGACCCGCAAGCCATCGTCGGCCTGGCTAACCGCGATCCGAACCTTGTCGCCCGTTTTGAGGCCCTGCATCAGAGCGGGGTTGGCGAGTGGGAAAGTCATCGTCATGCCAGGCATGCCCAGCGTCTTGAAGGGACCATGGGCGAGCGTGACTTCTTTGTCGTTGATCTCGACGATCTGCCCATCCGCCTCATGCAAACCGGAGGCTGCTGCGCCGGGAGGTGACTCTTCCCCTGAGCCTGCAACGACACCCTTGAGACTGGCCTCCGAATCGAGCAGGAACTGGCCGGATGTCACCACTTTCTGGCCTTCATCCAGACCTTTGATTATTGCTGTCTTGCCATCGCTTTCCTGCCCGGGTTGCACTTCCACGGGACGATAGCGGCCGGCGTCTTCGGCAAGCATCACCAGCGCACGTCGGCCAGTACGGATGACAGCCTCGCTCGGCACCCATAACACACTGTGCTCAGTTGAGCGGTTCAAGCGCACTTGCGCCGTCAAACCCGGTCGGAGGCGTCCGTCTGGATTGGGCAGTTCCACCCGCACGCGCAGGGTACGGCTGTCCGGGTTGGTTTCAGGCAGAATGGCGCTGACCTTGCCATTGAGCTTTATCCCCGGGAAGGCTGGCAATTGCGCTTCAACCGCTTGCCCCACGGTGATGGACCCGGCATCCGATTCTGGAACGGCCACGGCTAGCCAGACACTGCTCAAGCCATTGACGCGAGCCAGAGTATCGCCAGTCGCCACGGTCATACCCGCACGTACATTCAGTTCTTGCAGCACACCACCCATGGGGCTGGTGAGCGTCAGGTAGGGCTGAATCTTACCGCCGCGCTCTACCTGAGCAATCAGTGTTGCCGGCATCCCTGTGAGCCGCAGTCGCTGGCGGGCCGCAGCCAGCAAGTCGACATCACCATTACGTTTGAGGGCAAGGAACTCTGTTTGAGCTGCTGCCCATTCTGGCACCAGGATATCTGCCAATGCCGCATTGGCTTTGAGCAGATCACCGGGAGCATGGGCATAGACCCGCTCCACGAAGCCAGCCGTGCGTGCCTGGATCACCGCGACATCCCGTTCGTTGAATGCCAGGACACCAGTCACGTCGAGGCTGGAATCAAAGATCCCGCGGCTGACAGTCGCAAAGCGCAGACCGAGATTCTGAGTCAAACCCGGATCGATACTGACCGTCGCACGGTCGCCTGCTCCACTGGCGTATTGAGGGACCAGTTGCATGTCCATGAAGGGAGACTTACCCGGCTTATCGAACTTTTGCTGCGGGTACATGGGGTCGTACCAATACAGTGCCTTGCGCTCGTCCGGTGAGTTGAGGCTTTGCTCCGGGGCGGTAACAGGTGATCCGCTCATGCGCTGGTGAGCGATCCAGTAGCCACCGGCAACACCCAATGCCAGCGAGATGCCTGCCAGCAATGCTCCGTTCCATTTAAGGTTCATTGGCTGGACTCCCCATAAGCAAAATACAGACGCGCGCTGGTCAGCGCTCGCTGCTCCTCCACGTCAATCTGTTTGAGGCGGGCCTCGATGAGGTCACGTCGGGCGGCAACAACGGCGTTCAAATCGCCTTTGCCGGCACGGTAGCTGGCCATGCTGAGTTCGACCTTTTCCTTGGCCAGTGGTAACAGGCTTTCCTGGCTTCGCTGTACCGCACGATTCAGGCGCTCGTAGTCAGCCAGTTCGCTCTCCAGTTGCTGGGTATGCTCGCGTGACAGGGCTTCACGCTCGGCCTCAAGTTGGTTGAGTTCAGCCTGTTTGGCTGCGATTTTGGGGTTTTGCCGAGCGTCAGGAAACAGCGGCAGGTCCCAGGAAAATTGCACGCTGACCATATCGCCAAACTCACGGCCACGACGCTGGTAATCCAGTTCCCAACTCCAGTCCGACTGCTTCTGCGACACGGCTTCACGAACCTTGGCTTGCGCTTCGCGGGTCATCGGCGCAAACGCTGCCAACTCGGGATGGTGTTGTAATTTATGGGCGTAGCTTGAGGTATCGACGGGCCATTCCGGCAGGCGACCTGCTGGCTGTTCGTTGGCGGCTGAACCAATCCAGCGTTTTAGTGCCGCTCGTGCCTGAGCGCGCTGGCGAATCAAATCGTCCTGCTGCTCTGCCAGTTGAGCCGCCTCCTGCTTGGGTGTCACTGCATCAGCAGGTTGAGCGCGGCCACCGGCAATCTGCGCCCGTACCACGTCCGCCAGCAGACGGTTCTCTTTGTAGAAGTCCTGGAACAGTGCATCTTTGCGCTCAACCGAATAGCTGCTGATCCAGGCCAGTGCCGTGGATTGGCGCACGTTCAGACGTTCGACCCGACGCTCGGCGGCAGCACGATCAACGGCGGCGCTGGCGACCTCGATGCGAGCTTTTCGCTTGTCGCCGTTGGGCATCTCCTGCCTGACTCCGACCATTTGCATGGTCATGAAGTCATCGTTGATGCTCCAGCGATCCGGACCGCCGATGGGGTAGTTCTGCACACCTGCCAGCAACTTGGGGTCGGGTAATTCACCCGCTGGAATAGCCGCACTGCTGGCAGCCTGAATTTTTGCATCTTGTGCGGCCAGCGACGGTGCATTGTTTTCGGCCAGCCGCAACGCTTCATCGAGTGTCAATACGGCTGCGAAGCTCGGCAATGCCAATACGCTTGCCACCAGACCGGCCACCAGGGGCCAACCTGTGCAATAGCACTTGGAGTTCATGTTTACGCTTCCTGTGATCATCCACTGCACGCGTCAAAAGACATGCGCACAGCTAGTCCATCCCGCTAATGCGGAATGAGGCTCAATGTGGGACAGGAATCAAACGCGAGGCGGTCGCCATACCCCGGACGGGGTCGGTACCGGTACGGAATCGCTGGAAGAGGAAAGCACTACAGGGCTGAACAACGTAACAGGAGGTTTGCCGATCGAGACTTGCAGCATACCGCCAGTCTTGCATTCCTGGCCCGGTTTGCAGGGTTTGCCGTGCTCGGTCGGGCTTTTCATATCGTTGCAGCAGTCCATCCCCATGTCGTCCATCATCGCCATGCCCATGGTCTTCATCGGGCAAGGTTCTGTCGGTGCCTGAACGCCCGCCATCCCGCTGAGGGGAAGCGCCAGGCTAATCACGAAAATGAGGCAAAACCGCAGGTAGCGTTTCATGGGGTTGGAGTGTAGCCGTCAGAAATAGTACTAACAATCAATTGAACGCATGCTCTCGGTTGCCTTGCGCAAGGCGCCGATTGCGCGTGATATCAGCGAATCAGTATTAAGCCAGCATTACTGACACAAAATAGTTCGTCAGCCCACTCTCGGGATCACGTCGCATGGGCAACATTCAGCGGGTGTTTGGTAGTTTGGGGCCTGCCGGAGAAAATGTCCGGACCAGACTCGCTCATCCTGCAGCCCTGCCATACTGTTCAACATGACCAGTGCAACTTTCCGCTTCTACGAGGAGCTCAACGATTTCCTGCCGGCCGACCGGCGGCGGCAAACCTTTACCTGCCAGTGCGCGCAAGGGGCGACGGTCAAGCACATGATCGAGGCGCTCGGGGTGCCGCACACCGAGGTCGAGCTGGTGCTGCTCAACGGCGAGTCGGCGGGCTTCGAGCGGGTGATCCTCGACAGTGACCGGCTGGCGGTGTATCCCAAGTTCGAAGCGCTGGACATCAGCCCCCTGCTGAAGGTTCGTGCGCAACCTTTACGGGTGCTGCGCTTCGTCGCTGATGCGCACCTTGGCGGGCTGGCCAGCCTGCTGCGCATGAGCGGCTTCGACACGCTCTACGACAATGGCTTCGAGGATGGCGAGATCGCCGAGATCGCTGCGCAGCAAGGACGCATCGTGCTGACCCGCGACCGCGAACTGCTCAAGCGGCGAATCATCAGCCACGGCTGTTATGTGCACGCCCTGAAACCGTCGCTGCAGCTGCGCGAATTGTACGAGCGCCTCGACCTGGCGCGTAGTGCGCGGCCATTCAGCCTGTGCCTTCATTGCAACCTGCCGCTGCACGAGATCAGCCTGGAACTGGCCCTGACGCAGGTGCCGCCACGCATTGGCGCCCTCTATTCGCACTTCCTGCGCTGCGACGCCTGCCAACGGGTTTACTGGGAGGGTTCGCACTGGCGCGGTATGTGTGCATTGCTGGCACCGCTGCTGAACCGATAGCCGCGCGCATCGGGCCGGCTGCGTTGCCAGGGATAACTGGCTTTTGCATCAGGTAGATAACAGCCAGAAGTGGGCACTCGGAAACTCAACCGTGCACCAGGTAGGCCCCTGACGGAACCCGATATCGCAGCTTCTTGCATTTGCCGGGTGCGGGCTGATGCCCCGGCGGGCGATCAGGGAACCAGATCCGGCATTTACCCGGAGGCGGTAAATAGCCGCGGGGAATCTCAACCTCACCGTACGCGGGCGCCGGCGGGGCGGAAGCCACTTGCACTTCTCCTTCGGGCTGTTGCCTGTCAGCCGTCGGTGAATCCGATGTCCAATCGGCCTTTGCGCGAGCGAAGTTGCCAGCGTCGCGCCCATTGTCCGCAGTGGATTGTTGAGCAACGGCCATGTCTGCTTCGCGGTGCTTTTGGGCCTCCTCCTCCAGCCCCTTCTGTACTGCGAGCAGGTCCTCTTTGGCATTGGGTGGGGTATTCGAAGACTGGGCCTGCTGCGCTGCCTGGATCAATTGGAAGTTGCGGTTGCGGAGCTCGACGTTGCGTCCAACCCGCATGTTCGAGCGCGCCGCCAAGGTTTCAGCCTGCTGGTACTGCCCCTGCTGAAGACGCAACACACCGAGGTAATGCAGCGTCGCGGGATTGTTCGGCTGGATATGCAGGGCACGCTCCAGCGTGGCAGCGGCTTGGTCCAACTGGCCATTTTCATACTGCCGCGAGGCGGTTTCGATCAGGGTGGTGGATGCGCTGTTACTTTGCGCGGGCGCTCTTCGCTCGGCAGCAACCGAACAAAGCGACGCGACGGCGCAGAACACCAGGATAAGACCCGACAGAAAACTCTTGGTTGGCATCAGGGGGGCGGACTCGACTGATCTCGGACAGCACTGAAGTAAAACAGACCACAGCGCTGCTCGACATCTCCAATACAGGGCCCCAATTGACCTGGCCAGGACCCTGAAGTTCCCGCTGAAACCGCGTAGCAACGTGCGGCCAGCAGCAAAGGCCTCATGTTGCCAGGATAAAGTCCGCCTGATCGATACCTGCACTGTTAACACCGACAAGGCGAATAGAGTCCATTCCGATCCCGATCACTGTGTCTGCCCCGTCAGCCGCAATGCTCACGTTGGCAGCGAACGTCTCGCTGCTGATCCCCAGCCCCACGATATTGAGCAAGTCCTGCCCTCCGGCCGGGTCGATATCGAAGTCCTGGATCGAGTCGTTGCCGAAGCCTGCCGCAGCAAACATGAAGGTATCGTTGCCGAAGCCGCCGTTGAGCGTGTCGTTGCCCAACCCGCCGAAGAACAGATCGTCACCCGCGCCGCCGACCAGAATGTCGTTGGCCTGGCCGCCCAGCATCGTGTGGTTTGCCGCCGCTGCATCATAGGCCAGCTCACTGCCGCTGCCCTCGGCGTTCGCCTGCAAACCCGCGGCCGCATATTGGCCATTCAGCGCGACCTGCGCCACATGCGCACCATCGCTCACGCTCAGCATGCCGCCGGTGCCTGTGTCGTTCGCTGCATAAGTGATCTGCGTATTGGCGCCGAACGCAACATCGCCAAAGTCCAGCGTGTCACCTGCGGCAAAACCGCTGACGCTGCCACTGAACGCCGTCGACTCATCAAGCTTGAGCGTGCCTGCTGCGCCGCTGTCGAACGTCACATGCTGATCGGAGGCAGCACCGAACTCCAGCATCGCCGAACCGCTGATCGTCGCGCTTCCCGCGCCACTGGCATCTGCGTGGACGGTGATGTTGCCATCGTTCGCCCACAGGCTGCCGCTGTTGACGAGCGCACTTTCAACCACCAATCCGCCGCTGCCGTTGGCTTGCAGCACACCCGTGTTGGTGACGGCGCTGCTACCGGTATCGATCACCAGCGCATTGACGCCGCTGGCAAGGATCAGGCCGGAGTTGACCAGCATCATCTGCCCCGCTCCCAATTTGCCGGCACCCGAGATGGTGTTGTCGGCATTGGTGAGCACCGTGTCCGCGCTGCCACCAAAGATCACGTTCTGCGCGCTGTCGGACAGCACCACTTGCCCGCCACCGCTCAACGTCGCGCCACGGAACAGGATCTCAAGATCGGTCCCGCTGCCGGTGGAGCCGAGCGCTATGGTGCCGCTGTTGTCGATGCGGCCACCGAACGGCATGATCGCGCCGTCGGCAATGGTGATGGTGCCCGTATTAGTCGTGACCGGGTCCACATCGAACAGCAGATTGGCCCCGCTCAACGCCGCAGCATCCACACCTTTGACCGTGATCGTCTGGTCGGCGCTGATGCTGAGCACGGCATTGCCGTTCGCGTCGTTGGCGATACTCACATCCGCCATGCCGTTGACGCCCGTGAAGCCGATCAAGTCGATCTTGTCCGCCGCCGCGTCGAAGCTGTGAATGACGTTGTTGCCGATTGGCTGGGCGAACACGAAGGTGTCGGCACCGGACGAGCCGGTCAGGTTGTCGTCTGTCGACAAGGCGAAGATTGGATTGCCAGGGGCAAAGGCTTCGACGTTGTCAGCCACGTAGGCATTGCCAATGCTGCCGTCGGCATTGGTCCAGCTCATGTTGACGCCGAGGACCAACGCACCGGCGAAGTCCGATGGGGTGGTAACGGTCAGTGAGCCAGGGTCATTGGTTTGCACTGTCCAGGTGCCGTCGCCGTTGTCGGTGCCGACATTTAACAGCCAGCCTGCGGGCAGACCTCTGATGATCAGGGTAATCAGGCCGCTTATCCCTGCGGCGGGTACCTCGAGGGCCAGATTGATGGGCTCTCCGGCGGCACCGGCAGGGGCCTTGCCTGTCACTGTGACCATATTGCCTGCAGCGTCGGTGAACTTAATATTTAAGTTTTCATTGTTTACGAGCGCTGTAGTCGAATGCGTCCAAGTTCCACTGGTTGAGGAACCGCTGGTCAAGGATGCATCGAAAGACACTTGCGGCCCGGAGGAACGAACCGTGTCGACATGCACCGAGGTCACACCGGAAAGATTATCGGCAACCCCAAGTGAGAAAGTCGGACTGGTCCAAGTATTGTTAATCCCTCCTGGAGGATTTTCCGTAGGTGCCTGTGTGTCGACGATCAGCGTGGTAGCTGGGTTGAGACTATTGGCACCTGCAAGATCGGCATTATTCCCCTCAGCATCTTTGATCGTCGCGCCTCCTAGGGTGAATGGCGACGCAGCAAGGGCAAGATCGGCGGTATTTTGACCCGCAGTCACTGTGTAGGTGAATGTCAACGTATTGGTGCCTGAACCACTTGTGTAGCTCGCCGTCCCGCCCGTGTTCAGATTGAGCGTCGGCGAACCGGTGACCAGTACGGCTTCGCTGAAGGTGATGTTCAGCGTCACCGTCTCAGCTGCCTTAACCGTGCCATCGTTAGTACCATAACTGCCACCTGTCACCGTCGGCGCTGTGCTGTCCTCGACAACATCATTGATAGTGAGCGTGAAGCTCTGCGCCGCATCTGGATTGCCACCGACAGTCGGGTCATTGGCATTTACCGTCACGCTATAGGACGATTTCACCTCGAAATTGGGCGATGCGCCGACATAGCGCAGTTCGTTGCCGACTATCGCAAACGAAGCAGCATCGGCCCCACTCAGGCTGAGCGTTTCTGAACCCAATGCATC